>JAEEQV010000115.1:0-7110 GCA_016285445.1 Bacteroidales bacterium | reverse complement strand
CATCTAGTATTTTTTTCCTTATTGCTTCGTTCAACTTATACAAAGCCAATGTCGTTACTATTACGTCCGACATGCCTGAAGAAATACAACCAGGTTCAACGATTCCTGTTACCATTACTATAAACAAAGGGAGCATTGAAGGCTTTGGTCGATACACCAACACCCTGCCGAAAGGGTTCACGGCGACATCAAACGACGCTAATTTTTCTTTCGCCGACAACACGGTGACTGTTCTTTGGGTAAAACTGCCAAAAAGTAGTTCTTATAGTTTCACCTACAACATCCACGTTCCTGAAAAATCAAAAAATACATTCGCTTTCACGGCAAAATTTGGTTATGTGGAAAACAACGAAAAGAAATTCGCAGAATTAACACCTAAAAACATCCATATTTCCGAAGATGCGCCTGAAATTCTCATGGCAGACAAGGAAACAAATCAAAAAATCGATTACAACTCTATTACATGTTACCGAACAATTGGTATCATCAATAACGAAGCGACAATATCTGTCAACATTAACAAATCGAACACAAACACAATGTGTAAAATCGAAGAGATGTTACCTGACGGATATACGTTCGTTGCCATTGACAACGCAGGAAGCGAGATTTCAACCGTATCGAACATTGCTCGCTTTATGTGGAAGGAATCTCCTCAAGAAAAGAATTTCTCTGTAACATATAAAGTAAAGGCAAACAATGGATACGACATCAACGACTTATATATAAATGGAGCATTCTCGGTATTTGCTGCCGATGGCACCAAAAGTTTCATCATACTTGACAAAGATTCAAGAATAGACGAAAGCACTGGCTTCGCTTCAGATGTGGAAAACAAACAAATCCAAGTTTCTTCACAAGATAACTACGTTGACACGAAAGCGAAACAAGAATTCGAACAAAGACAATTCTCTACGGAACAAACAGAATTTTTCGCAAATGCTGGTGCTATCAATTCTTTAAAACCATCTCAAAAAGAAATCAACGACTTCCAGAACAGCCTTGATATTCCTGCTCCGACGACACAAAACGCAGAAAAGCAATACGAGATTACTCAAACGACAGAAACAACAACGACGAAAGAAATCGTTTCGGAAAGCAAAACGCCTACTCTCATCAACAACATTATGTCGCCTTCGTCTGCAAAACCGACAATGACGACAATTGACGCAGAACAAAGCGAAATAACCCAGACAACGACGCAAACAACGGTGACGACGACAACAACAACTATCAAACCTGTACAATCAAATACAGCAAAAAAAGAAACTACGGTTGCTTCCACTACTCCATCGAAAAAATCGACAGTGGCACTATCTAATAAAAACAACAACAGCCAAGAAAAAACAAAAGTTGCTACAACAAATGCCAAAAACAATAAAGTAACATATAGAGTTCAAGTGGCTGCAAGTCATAAACAATTAAAAAACACGAAAAACTTCTTCGCAAAACGAAATATCAATGAAAAGATATCAGTTGAACACATTGATAACTGGTACAAATATACTATCAAGAGCTTTGACCAATACTCTAATGCGCGTAACCAACGCAATTCAGTATGGGAACAAACTCCTATCAAAGGTGCCTTTGTAGTTGCATATAACGGTACAAAACGTATCACCGTTCAAGAAGCTCTTATGCTTACAAATCAAAAATGGGTGAAATAGATTGCAATTAAACCCAAAAACGTATATATTTGTGAGATTAGATTATCTATATGAAACGAAAGTATATCTTTGTCATATTACTTTTTCTCCCTTTTGTGACATTTTCACAAACTGATAAAGGTACACCTGTTTCAACATTTGACAAGATCTTACAATTAGACAAAGCTCCTATTTCAAGCGATTTAAAATTACCACTACTCACACTTGGAGCTGGTGTCGTTTCGTTCCACGGTGACATAATGAACGACGAACCTGCCAATTTTGCCGTGGGCTGTATGGGAATCAACTTTGAAATGACGCAAAAACTTCGTCCTGCATTTTTCGTAGGCATACGCTATTTGCACAGCGAACTGCGAGGAAACACGTATCTGCCTGAAATCCAGACGTTTTTCAACTTCAAGACAGAAATAAATTCCTTCGGTGGCTTTGTCAAATACGATTTTTCCAACATTAAGGCAATCCAAATCAGAAGCAATATTTTAACACCATACCTCAGTGCCGGAGTTTCTATTCTACAACGTCCAGAAGCACGTGGCGACTGGTCAAGCAACGGTGAGAAACTTTATCTGTGGTCCGACGGCTCGTTCCGCAACCTCGAAGAATCTAATTATAACGCCTCAAAAGCGTCTGTCGTCTATAGAGATTACGAATATGAAACGGCTCTACAAGTTGTAAACAGTAATGAAAAAGATTATTATACGCCAATTATTGCCACTATCCCTCTTGAGTTGGGATTGACCTACAACATTTCAAAAGTGTTTAAACTCAATCTGGGCTATCAATATCATATTTCAGCGACAAATACATTGGACGACATTACGCACGCCGGGAAAACCGAAGCACGTAAAGGTTCTCTCCTACCCGACGGCTATTCATACGCTTACATAAGCTTAAGCACTGACCTCGGTCAAATTCAAAAAAAGTCTAAGTTCGAAGCTGTAGATAACGACAACTATATTATTGATTGGGATTACGACGAGGATGGTATTGATGAGACAGAGGACGATTGTCCATACACCCCCAAAGGCATCGATGTGTTTGCTAACGGTTGTCCGTTAGACGACGACAAAGATGGCATTCCCAATTATAAAGATGTGGAACAAATGACTCGCGCCTTTTTCCATGACGATATGGGTAAAGGTATGACAGAAGCTGAGTTACGAGCAAGGCTAACGGAGGGAGAAAAACTTTCGCAAGACGAATTATATCGTTTTTACCCCGATTTATTGAACGGCGGAACGCTTACAAAACAATTCTATAAACGTATTCCAAAGAAATTCAAGATTTGTGACATTGACAAAAACGAATACATTGATCTGGATGAGTTGCTACTCACCATCAATTCGTTCTTTGACGAAGGACCAAATGCTGGTCCAGGTGCTGGTATGTCAAGCAAGGATTTATCAGAACTGATTGAATTTTTCTTCTTGCAATAATCAAAATTTGATTGATAACAAATACGAACCAATTACTGGTTCGCCTTCTCGTTCTTCTGGTTCAAAACGTCCAAAATGTCCCACAATTCGCAGAACCTCGGCTTCGTACAACGGATGCAGTCCTTTTACGATACGTTTATCAATCACATTCCCTTTCCTATCAAGTTTCAAACAAACTTGCACAATGCCCGAAACCTTCTCCTCATCGGGAAGTGTTATTTGTTGAGCCGTGACAGATATAATTGTATATAAGGCAGTTACACCGCCCACATAAGTTGCGTCTTTTTTATAATCGGTATAAGCAATCTTCATCCCGTTTGCGGCAAAACAATTTCCTTCACGCAAATAGCCGTCTTCAAACCTATCGGAACGTCGCACCCTACCGTCAGAATAATAGGAATGCACTTCGCCCGACAATTTTCCATCAACATAATTTGCCTCAGATTTTAGCCTTCCATTAGAATAGAAATACTGTTCTTTCCACTCTTGCAATGTAAGAAGGGAATCAGAATAATATTTCACGGAATACAGCCGTCCGTCGTTTGCCATAAGTTTCTCTTGCCACAACTGCAACGAATCAACATACCCCACAAACGTAGAATCGGGAATTACCATTTGCGAAAACAATTCCGTCGCAAACAGACATAACAGCAATATATTCAACAACCTACGCATAATCAAAAGAAAAAGGAAACCCTTACGAGTTTCCTTTTATCATTACGATTTCAAGAAATTATTTTTTTCCTGTAAAATCTTTCATTTCTCCCTCGTCATATACGCCAGCATCCAATTTTTCACGAATTTCCTTGAATGCGTTCAACGTGTAATCTACGTCCTCAATTGAGTGAGCAGCAGTAGAAATGATACGGAAAATAATCATCCCCGGAGGAATTACAGGATAAACTACAATAGAGCAGAAAATCTTGTAGTTAACACGCAAATCGTATGCGATATTCGTTGCCTGGATCGGTCCACCTTTAATTTGTACAGGCGAAACGCATGCTTCAGCAGGACCAATATCGAAACCTAAGTTGCGGAAACCGTCTTGCAAACGACGAGTAACCGTCCAAAGTTTCTTACGAAGTTCGTCACCTTCCTTGCTACGAATAATTTCCAAACGTTTCAAACAACCCTCAACGATAGGCATTGGCAATGCCTTCGCATAAATTTGAGAACGCATATTGTAACGCAAGAAATCAATTACCGATCTTTTTGTAGCGATGAAACCACCTATGATAGCCATTGATTTAGCGTATGCACCAATATAAATATCAACTTCGTCCATCACGCCGAAATGTTCAGAAGTACCACGTCCCGTTGGACCCATAACGCCAAAACCATGAGCGTCGTCAATCATCATACGGAATTTGTATTTCTTTTTCAAAGCGACGATTTGATCCAAGATACCAAGTGCGCCCGTCATACCGTACACGCCTTCTGTAATAAGAAGTACGCCACCACCCTGCTCTTCGGCAACTTTCGTGGCAACTTTTAGTTTTTGTTCGCAACTTGCAATATCATTATGACGATATGAGAATGCCTTACCTTGGTGAAGACGTTTACCATCCATCAAACATGCGTGACATTCAGCGTCGAACACAATCACATCGTGACGAGTCAACAAAGAATCTATCGCAGAAACAATACCTTGATAACCGAAGTTGAACAAGAAGGCAGCTTCCTTCTTTTCAAAGTCAGCCAATTCGCGTTCCAACTTTTCGTGCAATTCCGTGTTACCAGTCATCATACGACTTCCCATAGGATAAGCCAAACCCCAACGAGCAGCAGCCTCTGCATCGACTTTACGAATTTCAGGATGGTTTGCCAATCCCAAATAGTTGTTCAAACGCCAACAAAGAACATCAATTCCTTGAAAACGCATGTGAGGTCCCAATTCACCTTCCAATTTTGGGAAAGCATAGTACCCGTCAACTTTGTCACGATATTGACCAATCGGACCACCAACGGATTCTTCTATTCTGTCAAAAATATCCATTTGTATTGTATTAAATTAGTTCATTTTTTGCAAATGTATAATTTTTCCGTTGTTTCATGACGAAGAAAGCCATTTTTTTCTTGAGATTACAATTTGTCAATTCCCTGATACCATTACTCAATTTATTTTATATCTTTGTGGTGCAAAAAAAAGAATACTAACTTTTAATAATTTATACGATGCAAACTATTGACAATTACAAATTTGCTGGCAAAAAAGCTATCGTTCGCGTGGACTTCAACGTGCCACTTGAAAACGGTAAAGTAAAAGATGATACTCGTATCATGGGTGCTCTTCCAACATTGAAAAAAGTGTTGGCTGATGGCGGAGCATTAATCATTATGTCTCACATGGGTAAACCAAAAGGACAAGTTGCTGCAAAATATTCATTAAGCCAAATCGTTGACGCTGTTGCTGAACGTCTTGGCACTCCTGTAAAATTCGCTCCTGACTGTGCTAAAGCTGCTGACGCTGCTGCTGCATTAAAACCAGGAGAGGTTCTTTTGTTGGAAAACCTTCGTTTCTACCCTGAAGAAGAAGGAAAACCTGTTGGCATCGAAAAAGACGATCCAAACTACGACGCTGCTAAGAAAGAAATGAAAGCAAAACAAAAAGAATTTGCTAAAAAATTGGCTTCTTACGCTGACTGCTACATTATGGACGCATTCGGTACTGCTCACCGTTCACACGCTTCTACAGCTGTTATTGCTGACTACTTCGACGTAAACAGCAAAATGTTAGGCTACTTGATGGAAAAAGAAGTTAAGGCTGTTGACAATGTATTGAACAACATCAACCGTCCGTTCGTTGCAATCATGGGTGGTTCAAAAGTTTCTACAAAAATCGGTATCATCGAAAATTTGATGACGAAAGTTGACAAATTGATTCTTTGCGGTGGTATGACATACACATTCGCTAAAGCAAACGGCGGAACAGTTGGTTCGTCAATCTGCGAAGAAGATAAACTTGACTTGGCTCTTAACATTCAGGAATTGGCAAAGAAAAACAACGTAGAATTGGTACTTGGTTCTGATTCAGTTGTTACAAATGCATTCGATTTCGGTTCTATGTCGTTGAAACCAGGTGCACAAGTTAAAGTTTGTGCTTCGGGTGCAATCGAAGACGGTTTCGAAGGTTTGGATGCTGGACCGGAAAGCCAGAAAAAATTCGCTGACGCAATCAAAGGTGCAAAAACTATCCTTTGGAACGGTCCTGCCGGCGTATTCGAATGCGATGACTTCACTGCTGGTTCAAAAGCAATTGCAAACGCAATCGCAGCTGCCACAAAAGAAGGTGCATTCTCGTTGATTGGCGGTGGCGACTCTGTTGCTTGCATCAACAAATTCGGCTTGGCTGACCAAGTTTCATACATCTCAACTGGTGGTGGAGCTTTGTTGGAAGCAATTGAAGGAAAGACTCTTCCTGGTATTGCTGCCATTCGTGACGCGAAATAAGAAATACAAAAATAACACGACCAAATCCTTCCTTGATTCCGTCAGGGAAGGATTTTTTCCAAACACATATTTGTTTAATTTTAAAATTAGAAGAATATGAAAAAACAAATCTCAAAAACAACGGCAAAAGCCACCGTAACATTCTCTATTTCAGCAGAATTACTTAACGGTGCAAAAAAAGCGAGCGTAGCTGGCGAATTTAACGGATGGAATCCAGAAGCTAACCCATTCCGTATGAGCAAAGGCGTTGGTAGTGCAAAAGTTGAATTGGAAAAAGGGAAAGAATACCAATACAAATTTGTTATCAACGGTGAAAAATGGGTTAATGACCCCGAAGCCGACAAACAAGTCGGAAACGAATTTGGAGAAACAAATTCCGTTGTTGTTCTATAAAAAAAAGGGAGTGAAAAACTCCCTTTTTTTATTTTTCTTACAAAAGCTACCCAAAACGATTTGACAATTACACATAATTTTGTATTTTCGGAAAATTAAATTTTTATAAAGATGTTTACAGAATCAAATCTTCTTGAAATCCAAAATCGTGGGTTGCAAATCGA
>JAEEQV010000114.1:0-7186 GCA_016285445.1 Bacteroidales bacterium | reverse complement strand
GAAGCGATGCCTGAGCTTGTCGAAGGCAAAGCGTTAAAAAGAATGATTATGAAAGGTTATATGTACATATTGCTCTGCAACGATGGCAGTTATTACACAGGAAGCACCAACGATTTGGAACGTCGTATGGCAGAGCATTTCTCAGGGCAAGGGGCCAACCACACGAAGAAGCACCCACCTGTGAAATTATTGTATTACGAAGTGTTCCAAAGAATTGATGATGCTTTTAATAGGGAAAAGCAAGTACAAGGTTGGAGCCGCAAAAAGAAAGAAGCATTGATAAATAGACAATATGATAAATTGCCAGAATTATCGAAATGCTACTCGCAGAAGGAAGCGGATGCGGGGGCTTCTGCAGGCTCAGCCACCGAGGAAACGGCCACGGCTACCACGACAGCGATGCCTGAACGAAACGAAGCGATGCCTGAACTTGTCGAAGGCAGAGCGGATAGTGGTCATTTCGACAAGCTCAATGACCATAGACTAAAGGCAGAACGCAAAAACCAAAAGAAATAATGTAATTTTGCATAATAAGGCAATTGAATATAAGAGGGTTTTATGATATGGGACTATACGAGGGTATAAAAGATGTTGCAAAAATCGTTCAGCAGGCCGATAATGTAGATTTATATCGTAAACTGATAGATTTAAGTGCGCAAGCGTTAGAAATGCAAAACACAATAAACAATTTAACGCAAGAAAACCTACAGTTAAAGCAGGTTAAATCTCTTGAAGATGACATTGAAAGAAGCGATAAACTATTTGTTACACGAAAAAGTGATACAAACCCTGACAAACTAATGTATTGCTCAAAATGTTGGGATGTGGAAAGGAAACTCGTGCAAATGAGAAAAAATAACGGAGAAGTACATTGTCCTAATTGTAAAGCGTATGATATATATGATAGGTCGCAACATAAAGGATATGGGGTTACGGTTATAAACACATTGAACAGGAAATATTAATGACTAACTACCCAACATACAAATTAGGCGATATATGCGAACTCTTAAATGGATTTGCTTTTAAGAGTTCTAATTATGTTCAAAGTGGTTTACGAGTCATAAGAATTACAAATGTCAAAAAAGGTTATGTAATAGATGAAGAGCCACAATTTTATCCGCTTGAAACACAAGAAGAACTGAAAAAATATATTCTAAAGAAAGGTGATTTATTGATTTCCTTAACGGGGAATGTTGGTCGTGTAGGAATTTTAAGTGAAGACCTTCTTCCCGCAGCATTAAATCAGCGAGTAGGATGCCTTCGTGTAAAGGACAAAATCCTTGTTTCTTTGCAATACTTGTTTCATTTGTTGAATACAAATTCTTTTGAAAAAGATTGTATTAACTCTTCAAAAGGTATTGCACAGAAAAATATGAGCACGGAGTGGCTGAAAGAATATGAAATATCCCTTCCCCCCCTCGCCACCCAGCACGCCATAGTCTCCCGCATAGAAACCCTTTTCGCCGAACTCGACAAGGCCGTGCAGCACCTGCGCACCGCTCAGCAGCAACTCAAAACATACAGGCAGGCCGTGCTGAAAGCGGCATTTGAGGAATGTGATTCGTATGAAAAAATCACCAATTGTTTTGATGTGACAGGTGGACTTACAAAAAATTCACAACGGGAGAAATTCTCTATAAAAATGCCTTATTTACGAGTTGCAAATGTCTATTATAATCGTTTGGATTTATCTGAAATAAAGGAGATTGGGGTTCAAGAATCGGAGATAAAAGACAAACTTTTGAAAAAGGAGGATTTGCTGTTTGTTGAAGAAAATGGAAGCAAAGAGCAAATTGGTCGTGTGGCAGTTTGGGATGGAAGTATTGAAAATTGTTTACATCAAAATCATATCATCAAGGGCAGACCGTTAGGAACAATGCTTTCAAAGTTTGCTTTATACTATTTCATATCAGATTTTGGAAGAGAGCAAATTCTCAAAGTGGCTTCTTCTACTTCAGGACTTTATACATTAAGCACCGAGAAGGTTAGGAATCTAAAGGTTCCTTCTTGCTCGCTCACCGAGCAGCACCGCATAGTGCAGGAAATCGAATCGCGTCTGTCGCAGGCAACGGCAAGCGAAACCTACATTGAAAACGCACTGCAACAAGCCGAGGCACTCAGGCAAAGCATACTCAAGAAGGCGTTTAGCGGGGAGTTGGTGTGAGGAAGTTTTATTTGACTGAAAGGATATATACATAGCAAGAAATCATATAATGTGCTGATAATCAAACAAATGTTTATTTGACGGTTATTTGACTGAAAGAAAATTTGTAAAAAGAAGCGTACCTTTAATTAAGGAAATCCATATTTAATTTTGCGGGCATTAAAGTTAAATATGGATAGTTATAATTAACTTTGCACTACCTAAAGTTAAATATGGCATTCAACTATGGGTATGGTTTTATTTGACTGCAAAGAATATTTATTAACGAAAAATATTATAACTATCTGAAAAACAGCAATATATTTATTTGACGGTTATTTGACTGAAAGATATTGGAGCTATGAACGGAAACGAAATAAATGAGATAATAAGAACTTTGCTCAGTCTGCCAAAAGAATGCGAATGGGCTGAGTTTAAGTTGAACTATCACGGCGAAGAGGAACTAGGGAAAAATATCTCAGCCTTAAGTAATGGTGCTTGTCTGCAAGGGAAACCATTCGGTTATATTTTGTATGGCGTTGACGATACTACAATTTCCATTAAGGGTACAACCTTCCATCCAAAATCGCAAAAGGTAAAGCAAGACGAATTGGAAAATTGGCTATTGCAGCGACTTTCCCCACGTATCGATTTTGAATTTATAGAAGGTACATATAATGAATTGCCAATTGCGTTGGTTAAAATACCGGCAGCACAAGGGCAACCAACATCCTTTTTGCATAACGATTATGTAAAAGTTGGCAGCATAACACGCTCGTTGAAAGATATTCCTGAAAAAGAACGGAAAATATGGAATTCCAAGGTTAAAAATATGCCATTTGAACAACAAACCGCAATGGTGGTTGATGGTCCAGACGAGGTGGTTTCATTACTGTCAACCCAAACATATTTCGACCTGCTCAACATTCCATATCCAACGACACAAGCGGCAGTCATCGACAAATTCATTTCGGAAGGTTTTGTAAAGAAAGAGTATGGTCATTATTCAATAACCAAGTTGGGGGCAATTCTGTTTGCAAAAGACTTATCAAGGTTTGATAGCCTTTACCGTAAGGCTGTTCGAGTAGTCCAGTATAAAGGCAAAAACAAACTTGAAACGCTCAAAGACCAAGAAGGGGCTTATGGATACATAGTCGGATTTAAGGGTTTGATAAAGTATATAATGGATATTCTGCCAAGCAACGAGATTATAAATCAGGCTTTGCGTACAGAAAAGACAATGTATCCAGAATTGGCTATTCGAGAATTGGTGGCCAATGCTCTCATACATCAGGACTTTGACATATCTGGAACTGGACCTTTGATAGAAATATATTCTGATAGAATAGAAATTTCTAATCCAGGGTGCCCATTAATAACCCCAAATCGGTTTATCGACGAATATCAGAGCCGAAATGAGAAGTTGGCATCGGTAATGCGTCGTTTTGGAGTCTGTGAAGAAAAGGGCAGTGGCATGGACAAAGTTGTTTTTCAGATTGAATTCTACCAATTGCCTGCATACGACGTCCAAATCCAAGAAAAACATACAAAAGTTATCCTTTATTCTTATATGCCATTTGCAAAGATGAGCAAGGAGGACAGGATAAGAGCTTGTTATCAACATGCTTGTTTGTGTTATGTTACAAATGAGAAAATGACAAATACGTCGCTGAGAAAACGTTTTGAGATTTCTGAAGCAAATGCATCTATGGCATCACGGATTATAAAAGATACGACAATGGCTAATTTGATCAAAGAGGATAATCCGGACAATACATCTAAAAAGTTTATCCGATATATTCCTATATGGGCATGATTTTATTTGATTGGAAAGTATATATATTATGGTGAAAGTATGTAATGTTCTGATAATCAATGCTATTTTTATTTGACGGTTATTTGACTGAAAGAAATTTTTCGCCAGATAAAAGTTTATGTAATGGTTATGTAACTGAGAGATTTGGGAATTATTATAAATAATTGAAAATCAAATGCGTTTTATATAGTGTTTATGTAATTGAGAGTTTATGACAGAATCAGCAATCATATCAAAGATTTGGAATATGGCCAACGTCCTTCGCGACGATGGCGTGAGTTATGGCGACTATTTGGAGCAAATCACCTATCTGCTCTTCCTGAAAATGGCCGACGAGATGAATAAGCCGCCTTATAACAAGGGGCTGAAGTTTCCACACTTGAAGGATGCCGAAGGCAAGGAAATAGCCGATGGCGAAATGTGCGATTGGGAGACCCTGACCAGCAAGCGCGGCGCAGAGTTGGAGGCCTACTATGTGCAGATGCTTCGCAGCCTTGCCACCGAAAAAGGAATGTTGGGGCAGATTTACACCAAGAGCCAGAACAAGATTCAGGACCCAGCCAAACTGTTGCGCGTCATTGAGATGATCAACCGCGAGAATTGGTCGCTGATGGGTTCCGATGTGAAAGGTAAGATTTACGAAGGTCTTTTGGAGAAGAACGCCGAAGATACCAAAAGTGGTGCGGGACAATATTTTACGCCTCGTGCGCTGATTCGTGCAATGGTGGCGTGCGTGCGTCCCAAGCCCGAGAGAAAAATCATTGACCCTGCCTGCGGAACGGGCGGTTTCTTCCTTGCTTCGTATGATTACATTGCTTCGCAGCCGTTGAACAAAGACCAGAAGCAATTTCTGAAGAAAAAAACCTTCTTCGGCAACGAGATTGTTGCCAACACCCGCCGTTTGTGCCTGATGAACCTTTATCTGCACAATGTTGGCGAACTCGACAGCGAGGATTTCATTTCGCCCAACGATGCCCTTGTGTCCGACACAGGCAACCGCTATGACTATGTGCTCACCAATCCGCCTTTCGGCAAAAAAAGCAGCATAACCATTACCAACGAGGACGGCGAGGTGGAAAAAGAGGATTTGAGTTACAACCGCCAGGATTTTTGGGAGACCACTTCCAACAAACAGTTGAATTTCCTTCAGCATATCAAGACCTTGCTGAAAGTGACAGGTCAGGCGGCAGTCGTTCTGCCCGACAATGTTCTTTTCGAAGGCGGTGCGGGCGAAGAAATCCGTAAGCAATTGATGAAAACCACCGAACTGCACACCATTCTTCGCCTGCCGACAGGTATTTTCTACGCCAACGGCGTGAAGGCCAACGTGCTGTTCTTCGACAACCGTCCTGCGAGCAAGGAGGTACAAACCAAGGAGGTATGGTTCTATGACTATCGAACCAACATTCACCATACGTTGAAAAAGTCTCCGCTTACGTTCGAGGACTTGGCAGATTTTATCAAGTGCTACAATCCCGAGAATCGTAATCTGCGCACCGAAACGTGGAGCGAGGCGAATCCCGAAGGCCGTTGGCGCAAGTTCACCTACAACGAGATTATCGCCCGCGACAAAACTAATCTCGACATTTTTTGGATAAAGGACAAGAGCCTTACCGATCTCGACAATCTTCCCGAACCCGATGAGATTGCCGCCGAGATAATCGAGAACCTGGAGGAAAGTGTCGCAATTTTTAAGAAGGTTTTGAAATTGTCGAAAGAAAAGTAAGGAAGGAAGAATTCATTTTGTTGTTCTTCTTATTTTCAGTAATATTGCAAGAAGAAATAATAGAACGATGCAGACAATAGATTTAGCAAAAGCAGCAAAAAAAGCGTCAATTGAGCTTGCTGCACTTTCAACAGAAAAGAAAAACGTTGCTTTGGACGCGGTTGCCAAAGCACTTGTAGAACATAAAAACGAGATAATTGCGGCAAATCAGAAGGATTTGGAGAGAAGCGAAGGCGAAAATCTTGCCGCACCTTTGTTGAAACGTTTGAAATTCGACGAAGGGAAAATCAACGACGTTGTTGCCGGAATAAAAAGTCTTATCGGATTACCCGACCCTATAGGCGAAACGCTTGCTGCGACAGAACTTGACAAAGATTTGGAATTATATAAAGTGAGTTGCCCTATTGGTGTTATCGGCGTTATTTTTGAATCTCGTCCCGATGCATTGGTGCAAATATCTTCACTTTGTTTGAAGAGCGGAAACGCCACATTGATGAAAGGTGGTCGCGAAGCATTGGAAACGAATAGAATTTTGGCAAAAGTCATTCGTGAGGCAAGCGAAAATGCAGGCGTTCCATCTGGCTGGATTCAACTTTTGGAAACGCGTGAAAACGTGAACGAAATGTTGAAACTCGATTCCTATATTGACTTGATTATCCCACGTGGCTCAAATGCATTTGTGCAATACATAATGAACAATTCCAACATTGCCGTAATGGGTCACGCCGACGGAATTTGCCACACATACATTGACAAAGATGCCGACATTGATATGGCGATAAAAGTTGCCGTTGATGCGAAAACGCAATATGTATCGGTTTGTAATGCAACTGAAACGATATTGATTCACAAAGATATAGCGCAATCACTTCTACCAAAACTTGCAGATGAATTGGTAAAACGTAATGTGGAAATTCATGGTTGTGAAAAAACGCAAAAAATCATTTCGTGCGAACCTGCAACCGATTGGAAATCAGAATGGTTAGACTATAAGGTTTCAATTAAAATTGTAAGTTCGTTGGACGAAGCTATTGAGCACATCAACACCTATAGTAGTCGTCACACCGAAGCCATCATTACAAAGAATGCGCAAGCAGCTGAAAAATTCTTGAATCTTGTTGATTCTGCTGATGTATTCTGGAACTGTAGCACTCGTTTTGCCGACGGATTCCGCTACGGACTGGGGGCAGAAGTTGGCATTAGCACCAACAAACTACACGCTCGTGGACCAGTAGGTTTGGAAGGACTGACAATTTACAAGTGGAAATTGAAAGGGAACGGACAAATTGTTGCCGACTACGTTTCAGGAAAATCAAAATTCACGCACAAGAAATTAGACAAGAAGTTTTCCGTATAAGAAACTTATTCATAGTGATTTAAAAATATTTATTTAACGTTTTACATAAAGGTATTTCAATGTTAGATTCGTAGTCACATTTTTTCTTCGTTGGCATATCCGGTACAGGAATGAGTGCCATAGCCTAGTATCTTCGATGTA
>JAEEQV010000113.1:0-7222 GCA_016285445.1 Bacteroidales bacterium | reverse complement strand
ATAATTTACAAAAAATGCAGATTCCCATCTGCCGTATGAAATACGTGGCTGAAAATGAATGGAATAGCGTGGTACATAATACAAAATATGTCCGACCGATTCGTTTTCGTCATCTGAGGTGGTGGTCGATTCGTACATCTTTGTTATATGTGGATTGTTTATATTTACTTGTAGTTTATTGCTAAATGTTATAGGTTTGTTTATTGTTGTTGAGTGTTTTTGTTCCAACGAAAGTTCCACACCTTGCAAAACGGCTTGTGCCGTGTTCATAGGATGCCAAACGGCACCACTGGGTGTCCACATAATCATGTCGTTAAGCACAGAATGATAGGCGGTTACATCGGTTACAAGATGATACCATTTTTCTGGTTTGAAAAATTCTTTCCGAATTCCAAATTCCGTTGAGAATCCGTATTCAGGCAATAAAGTGGGATTTCCCCATGCTATCCAATACAAATCGTTGAATGTGGGCGTGCGGTATTTGTTACCAATTGAAAATCGGAGTGTGAGCGGTGTTCCTTTCTCTCTATCTATTTGATATTCAGTACCAAAATGGGCTATGAATGGGATAGTGTATTGTGAATTAAATTCTTTTCTAATCGAAAGTAATGATATCATTCTTCCTGCTGAAAAAGATGTATTTCCATGAAAATTAATCAGATGATTTAGTTGAACGATTCCAGCTGTGGAATATTCTTTTTTTGTTCCACCATAGTTAGTCAAATCGGCTTTTGCCAATTTTCCCTGCAATTCCATTTCGGTGAAGAACGTGCCATAACGTTGTGTGGCATGTTTATGCACGAATTGCAGTATATGAATGTTTGTTTTGTTTTTGATTTCGCTATATTCCGAATATTTCTCGGCAGTTGGCGAAGTTTTATGCGTATATAATTCAAAATCGTCGGTATAAATTGTTTTATAAACGATTCTGTTTCTGCTATTTATAGTGTATCTAAGCGTTGCCAAAGCACGCAATGACGAGTCACACTGATATTGCACTTCGTTTGATGTTGTACCAATAATTGACGGTAGGTTCGCATCGTTCACCTGATACCATAATGCTATTTGTGCCAATAGTTTGTCGGTGATTTTTACATGTAGGTTTTGGATTGTTCCGTATTTGAAATAATCGGCGTTTCTGCGTTTGAGCGTATCTAAACTAATGTAGTCGTAATATTCAAAATCACTATCCGATTTTGTGTAGAAAAAACTCCCTTTATAGTGAATTTTCTTTGTCCCGATGGAATATCCCACGTTCGTCTTATATGTGTGAAAACTACCAATCGACGCAAACACCTGTGCCGAAGCGTGTTTTGTGAAATTCGGTGTTGATTTCAGATTGATTGCTCCGCCGAATGTGCCACTTCCGAATCCTGCAGCCGAAGCGTTGTAGTTGATGCTTATGTTGTCGAAACTTGCCACAGGAACGAGCGAGAGATTGTTTTCACCGTTACTTATGGAATTGAGCGACAGCCCTTCCCACAAAATCTGCGTGCGGGAACTACCGGCACCGCGCAACGAAAGTGAGCTTGTCATTCCTTCGGTGCCGTAACTTTTTATAATCACGTTGCTCTGTTGTGAAAGAAAATCGCCAAGATTCTTGTATGTTGCTGCTTTAAGGCTTAGCGAGTCAAATGATTCATATTTTTCGCCACCATAAGTTACGGTTTCCAATGGAGTAATAGTTATTTCATCAATCAGAATTGTGTCGTTGACTGATTGACAAAACGCCGTAGCCGAACATAGCAATAGCGGGAGAATATGTATTATTCTTTTTTGCATCTCTTACACTATGAGTTTTCCGCCCAAATATGTAAAAATCAGACTTGGCAGGTCTTCTGACTTGTCCCATTCTTTTGCTATCTTCCCGCTCTAACGAACAGTGATACAGGGCTTTGCAAAAGAACGATTCGGAACTTACAGCTGCGGAAACAGTTCAGGTCTTTCACCTGATTCCCTTTTCACCTTCGTGTTTGCAAAAAACACGCCGACACCAATTCTTTGAGACAAAAGTAATAAAAAAACTTCACAATACAGCATTGTTTATGTAATGTTAGTAAATCGTATCTTTGTGTTTCTTTTCAATGTGAAAAATCACTATCTTTGTTGAAAATGATAAAATAGTATAGTTATGGCAAATAAAAGAGATTTCAAAAAAGACGTTGATACCGTATTTTCAACAGTATTAGAAGAATGTGTTTTCACTGCTGATTTCTTTCCTGAAAAAGAAGAAGCCGTTGAAAAACTGATTGACGAGGCAATCGCTTTGTATAACGACACTCGTTTTGCATACAAGATGGACGAAAAAATGTCGTATAAGAAATTCTACGATGGTTTGATTACAAACTATATCGCAAAAATGAGCGACATTTTAACAAAATTGAATGATTCGCAGAAAAAGTAATCTGTAAGTCTTTATTCTGTAGCCAAATTTCATCTTTGAAATTTGGCTTTTTTTATAAAACTGACGCATTGCCTGATTGCGAGATAGTTGGGATTCCTGCTATGGAAGCGATTAAGGATGGTGGGGCGCTTAATTGTATTTCGTGGAATATTGCAGTATGAATTTACGCCTCTTCCCTTGTCTCGTCTTCGCTTTGTATCAAATGCTTGCTTTCGTTGATGCAGAACAACGAAAGACCATAGTGAAGATTGCCGGTTTCAACTGTAGGTTTGTGTTTCGCAAACTTCACGAAATCGGCTTCTTTTAGTATCATTTGAAGGTTTTGAATCACCGATAGGGGAACTTTGCCCGAAGCAACCACTTCCTGGATAATCTCGTCGGATGTCTTTTCAAACGTGTCGATTGAAAGCACGTCGCCAAAGTATTCACGGAGTATGTCGGTGAGTACGGTATAGTAATTTTTGTATTCTTCTTTCTCGCAGAGGTTCTGTGATTTAAGTTGTTCTAATTCACGTAATGCTTTAATGTCTGCTTTCTCTTTTGCGACTGCTTTTTTCGGTAAGAATTTGGGCTTTTTGTGCTTCAAAACATACCAAATCACAAACGCAATCAAAGCGAGAACTAAAATAATGGCTACTACGGTGAGTATTTTCGGAAGATAATCCTTGAATGAATATTCGGGTACACGAATGGGCTTGATTGGCTTTATAACGCCCGTAGTGTCGAGCGCAACGGTCTGTACCGACAATTGCACAGGCGAAGACCATACGGTGTCGTTTCCATAGATAAACGGCCCAATTTCAAACGAATATTCTCCTGCATCGAAACAGGTGATGGGCAACTTCGCTTTTCGTATGCTTTTATCCTTGTTTTCCGTTGACTGGAAACTGAATGTGTCAACGACTAATATATTGTGCGACAATTCCTTACCAAAGTCGGGGAGTACGAGTGTTTTGTCGGAGTTGTATTCTATGGAAAGCGAAATGTTTTGTTGTTCGCCAATGCGCATCTGGTTTGTGTCAAGTTGTGCGGAAATCGTTATGTCGTCGGCAAACAATAAGGTGCTTGTCAATAATCCACAAATGATTGATATATAATATTTTATCATCTTCATCTTTATCGTTTCTTAAACAATGTCATAAGTGGTTTTACATAATCTTCGTCGCAGCGGATATTCACGTGTTCCACGCCCGATTTGGTAAATGCATCGTTGAGTTCAGCCATTCGGTTTCGGTAATTTTGTTCAAATGCATTGCGTGTCGCCTTGTTGCTGGTGTCAATCCATTCTTCTGCACCTGTTTCGGCATCGTTCACACGAATGAGCCCGATGTTGGGAAGGGTAGATTCCATTTGGTCGAATACACTGATGGCAATCATGTCGTGCTTGCGGTTGGCGATAGACAGCGCATCCTTGAGCGGATGGCGGTCGTTGAAGTCGGAGATGAGGAACGCCGAGCAGTGACGCTTAATCATATTGGTGAAATATTCCAACGCCAACGGAATGTCGGTCCCTTTGCTTTCTGGCTCAAATTCAAGCAATTCGCGGATGATTCGTAGAATGTGTTTTCTGCCTTTTTGAGGCAAAATCAGTTTCTCAATCTTGTCGGAAAAGAGAAGCACGCCAATTTTATCGTTGTTTTGAATTGCTGAAAACGAAAGCGTGGCGGCAATTTCGGTGATGATTTCCCGCTTGATACGCATACGGCTACCCAAACTTTGTGAACCGCTTAAGTCAATGAGTAACATTACAGTAAGCTCACGTTCTTCTTCAAATACTTTAACGTAGGGTTTATTCAGTCGGGCGGTCACGTTCCAGTCAATGTCACGGATGGCGTCGCCGTATTGGTATTCTCGAACTTCGCTGAAAGCCATACCTTGCCCCTTGAACGAACTATGGTATTCGCCCGCAAAAATATTGTGGGAGAGACCACGCGTCTTGATTTCAATCTTTCGGACTTTCTTTAATAATTCGCTCGCTTCCAATGCTTTGTTGTTTTATGTAGAGACGTGCCATGGCGCGTCTCTACAATGTTTCGGACACAATACATTGCGTCCCTACTATTTCTATCTAATCCTTAATTTTAAACTTTTAATTCTTAATTCTTAATTCATTCTACGGCACGTCCACCGCATTCACAATCTTGGTAATGATTTCCTCGGTCGTCACGTTTTCGGCTTCGGCTTCGTAGGTGAGGCCGATTCTGTGGCGAAGCACCGAATGGCACACAGCACGAATGTCTTCTGGAATCACGTAGCCACGGCGTTTGATGAACGCATACGCCTTTGCCGCCTTCGCCAAGCTGATTCCCGCACGTGGTGAACAACCGAAACTGATGAACGGCTTGAGTTCCTCGAGTTTGTACTGTTCGGGGAAACGTGTGGCAAATACGATATCGACTATGTATTTCTCGATTTTTTCGTCCATATACACTTCCGAAACAATTTCCCGTGCCTTGATGATTGCGTCGGTGGAAATGACCTGATTTGCCACAGGGAACGTTTGTAGCAAGTTCTGACGGATAATCTTCTGTTCTTCCTCTTTTTTCGGATAGCCGACAATGATTTTCAGCATAAAACGGTCAACCTGTGCTTCGGGCAGGGGATAGGTGCCTTCCTGCTCGATGGGGTTCTGAGTGGCCATGACGAGGAAGGGCTCTTCAAGTTTATATGTATTCTCACCAATGGTTACCTGACGTTCCTGCATGGCTTCGAGCAAGGCACTCTGCACTTTGGCGGGAGCACGGTTGATTTCGTCGGCGAGGATGAAGTTGGAGAAGATAGGTCCTTTCTTTACGTTGAACGATTCGCTCTTCTGGCTGTAAATCATGGTGCCCAGCAAGTCGGCAGGCAGCAAGTCGGGAGTGAACTGGATGCGGCTGAATTTGGCATCGATGGCGTTGGCCAGCGAAGTGATAGTAAGAGTTTTTGCCAGACCGGGGACACCTTCGAGGAGGATGTGGCCGTTGCTGAGCAGTCCTATCATCAGACTTTCAATCATGTGTTTCTGTCCGACGATGTTCTTGCGTAGTTCCATGGTGAGGGCATCAACGAATGCGCTCTCTCTAGAGATTCGTTCGTTCAGTTCTTGAATGTTGACAGATTCTTCCATATACTTAATTTTATATTGTTCAATTATATAGGCATGCATAAAGAATTAAGTAGTAGGTGACTTATTCTTGCAAGCAGTACGTATAACGCAAAGCATTTTTATTTATTGCCGAATTAAATAATTTTTTGGTTTGGGAGTTAAACTCAAATCGGTCATTGGGTTGACTATTCTGTGAATATTGTTTTTATGAGGGGGCGATTTGTTTTGCGGCTCATAAGACTACAAAGAAACGTCTTTAGGCTCTTGGGCAGTTGGCGGGTTGGGGATAAGTGCCGTAGTAGGAAATGGTGTCAGACAGAACGGGGGAGTAGGCAGTTGGGAGTACTGTTCCACCATCAATATTAAGGAAAAGAAGGGTGCTGAGGAGCAGTTTTTTTATTTTTTTTGACATAGAATATGTATAATACGAAAAAAAGATGTATCTTTGCTAATTAAAATGTGTTATCGAAAATTGAATATCTAATTAAATATTAACTTCTTATGAAAAGTAGAAAAGTACTTCTCGGCTTGATTGTGGGCGTTTGTGTCTGCTTGGCAGGTACTGCGTCAGCCCAAAAAGCAAATTACCAAAGCAACAAACTTGTTGAAATTGGTCCCGACAATATCGGAGGTCGTGTGACGTCGCTCGTTGTCGCCGGCCATCCCGATGAGAACACTACCCTGCTGTATGCAGGCGCTGCCACTGGCGGCCTCTATACGCGTGAAGTCTCCCTTCTTCCCGATAGGGACACGGTGTGGGACTATGTGCCTTGTTATATCAACGGTGAGGAAGTCACCCTTCCCATTAGCAGCATGCTGAAGGTGGACGATAGCACCCTGCTAATCGCCACAGGTGAGAGCTATTATGGCAAAGGCAATAAACTGAATAAGATGGCAGCTCTGGGTCGTGGCATTTTCCTTTTCGACATGAACTCGAACGAGTTTACCCGTATCGAGAGAACAAATCCCGGTACCAATCTCGATGCCGATTTTGCCTCAGTGAACGATATGGCTATGATGAGGTTGCAGGGCGTGACCTATGTGTTCGTCGCCACCCCCAAGGGCTTGTTCCGTTGGAACATCACCCAGTCCAGCGACTGGAATGTGGCCCCTACCCGTATCTTCGAGGACGAGGTTCGCAGCGTGGTGCTCTCCAAGCAGTTCAACCGTGCCTTCTTCTCGAGCAAGGGTAACCTCTATAAGATTAGCGACGTGGTGAATAATTATGATATTGTCGACATCACTGGAAGTTGCAGCGCCTTCGGTCCCAACGCCTCTGCTATCGAACTGGCTCTGGCTCCCTCGGACGAGAGCTACCTGTATGCTATGGTGTGTAACAAGAATGGTCTGATGAGCGGCTTCTATCTGACACGCAATACCAACAACTGGCAGCTCCTCTCATCGAGCACCGTCACCCCATTCACTAACGCTGTGACCGCTAAGACTTGCGGTTCTGTGACCGTCAGCCCCACCGACCCCACCAAGGTGTTTTTGGGTGGTGCCAATGTATGGGTTGGCAAGGGCTATGTGGAGAATGCTCCTTATCAATGGACAGTTTCTTCCTCAAATGAGAGCCAGCTGAACTACGGTGACTATATGGCTTCGGTCTATTCTAGCAGAGTGTTTGTGCATTCCGGCATCCATCAGATTGTCCCCGACATCATTTGGAGAGAAGAAACTTCGTTTATGTTTGAAGGCTATTATGTGGTGACTGATGGTGGTGTGTATTT
>JAEEQV010000112.1:0-7397 GCA_016285445.1 Bacteroidales bacterium | reverse complement strand
TACAAATAATAATTCTCATCTAACAAAACCAGTTTAGAACCATCGTTTCTATACAACTTATCTCTTGCATAAACGTTTTCATAGGTTTTTAGATTTATTGGCAACGATGTGAGCACGTCGGATATCGCCGCTGTTGTCGAGACATTGGAATGTAACTTGCCCTGACTATTCATTGCGTCGAACGTGGCAACGCCAATGGTTACATAATTTTTTGCAAATGAAGAATTGACATATACGTCGCTTTTCTCCCAAAGATTTGCGATTGGAGCACGAGAAGAATAAGCAAAATCGTCAAAAAAAGGCAACGTTTTCAACGAAGTTTGAAGCTGATTATCGGATTTTAACACGGAAATGTTCTTCGTCGCACAATATTCCAACACTTCACTTTGCGCAAACAGGATTTGCCCCGAAAGAATTGATACGACAAAACATGCAACCAGCTTTTGAAACCTCATTCTATTCTTCATTTAAATCAGAGCTAATTGCATCGTATATAGGATCAAGTCCAAACCAAACATCAATTGTTTCGCCGGCAGTCATCTTTCCTCCTTCCACATAGACAGGAGATTGCCGCTGTATGCGAGCGTTCAGCGTATCGTCTTTTGTTTTCACATCGCTTGAGAAAATTGCATTCACATTCATTCCCCGCGACATCAACGAGTCTTGCACAACACGCCATGAAAGCCCTACTAACGAAGGAATTGACACCACGACATCGTTTCCGCCCTTGCCAACCAACAAATCAATTGCAGAACCTTTGGGAATTTTTATCCCCGGCTCTATATTCTTCAATTGATACCGTTGTTCAAACACATAATTATTGGCGAAATCTGGCTTATACTCCAGAATACCAACTCGCAGTCCTTTGTTTTCCAATATCTGCGTGGCTTGTCGCAGCGACATATTTGTAACATTTGGCATAACAACCATCACAGGCGTGAGAGAATTCATCGAAAGATAAATCGTCCGTCCTTGTTTCACTCGTGAGCCCGCCGTGGGATAATGGTCAACAATGGCTCCGGGAGCGACATCGTCAACACTCAGTGTATCGTTCACCTTTACTAACAAATTTTCTTTTGAGGCTAAAATTTGTGCAGCCTCAAAATCCAAATTCTTAAAGTTGGGAACCTCAACCTCCTCACCATGAGCAGTATAGGAATTCAGCCAAACGGTAAACGCAATAAAAGCACCAATAAACAAGACAATGATTGCCCCGATATTGATAAATAGAATTTTATGTTTCTTTAAGTCCATAACAATAGAATAAACGTATGAACAAAAATAAAATTATAAATGGAAACTAAAAAATAAAAAGAGAAGAAAAAAAGCGGGTAACCAGAGAAGAAGAAATTAACTAAAAACTACCTTACATTAACCTCAAACACCACATAACCAATCATGAAAAAGCCGCAACACCATGAAAAAAAGAGAAGACCTGGCTACCCGTTTATCGTGATTATGTATAAATCTCAATGTACTAACCCAATTTTTGACATACGTTTGTCGCTCATTGGTTTTACAAAAGTACATCTTTTTTTATAAAACCAAAATTATTTTAAATAAAAAGTGTAAAAAATACAATTAGAGATATTTAACCTATTGAAAATCAAACAAATAATTTTCCATAAATTTTTCAATCTTTTGTAAGGGAGATGCTAAAACAAAAGTATTTTCTACTCCAATTTGCGCTAATTCATCGCGTAAAATATTTTGAAAGACAACAGAAATAGAGCCAACGAACGAGATTTTTGTTACCGAATACTTTTGGGCGATTGGTTTGGCATACACATTCGCAAACTCCTTATATGCATCGTGTAACATCTTTTGTATCTCGCCATTATCAAGATTTTCTGTCAAAAACGGTACAAAACTCGCCAAATACGCATTGGGGCGTGGTTGTTTATACACCTTGTCAAGCAATTCTGGCAGTTGCAAATGATATTTTTGCTGGAATTTATCGACAAGCGCCTGCGAAAATCTTTTTTCAAAAACAGATTGTATCAATTTTCGTCCCAACACAGCCCCACTTCCCGCATCGCCAAAGATATAGCCCAACGACGGCATTGGCGTTTCCAAATTTTCCCCGTCCCAATAACCGATATTCATTCCCGTACCCAAAATTGCCACGATTCCTTTTTCCCGTCCGTAGCACGCAATCGCAGCACCCACCAAATCGGAATCAACAGTGATTTTTGCATTAGGGAAAATTGACTGCAACATATTTTTTATAATCATTTGCGATTCTTCACGTCCACAACCCGAACCATAAAAATAAAGAGCCGTAATCTCCGATGGAGAAACGGTTTTCGGGAAATTGTCCTGTATTTCGGATTTCACCTGTTCTTCCGTCACAAAATACGGATTCATTCCAATTGTGTTAAAATGAATATTTCGCGTTTTGTCAATACACGCCCAATTCGTCTTTGTAGAACCACTATCAGCAACAAGAATCATATCAAATCAAAGATAAAACAGTCTTAAACATTCCAAATTGATTGGTAAACTTTGCAAACAAGGCAGCATCAAAATCATCTTGATACCGAGATTGAAACTGCTCAAACTCTTCACGTGAGCCGAAACGGATTTGCAAGGCAAACGTATTGTCGGCACCTTGTTGCACCGCCACAGAATACAAACTGGCATTTTTTACCACCGGACAGGCATTCAACAACGGGATATATTCTTTTTTGAGCCAATCTATCGCCATTGCCTCGTCAGCAAACGACATTGTTACATTTATCACAATCATAATCGCATATTTTGATTTGCCAAACTATAATACAATAATATAAAAGGTATCATGACCGTTTCGCTCACCACCGTCATTACCGACGAGAGCAATATATTCGCCACGCTATTGTCACTTGGTATCAGTCCCCCCAAAAACATGGAAAGAATAAGAATGGCTATATAACACATAAAAACGACGCCGAAACTCTGTCGCCAATTCGTCTTACATAAATTTATACATCGAGAAAAACTTGCAAGACAACTTTTAGTAATAAACACATCATAGACTAAAAGCGACATTGGCGGCAGCAAGATATGCCCCGGAATGATAAATAGCATAAAGCCAAACGAAACAGAAACTGTCATAACGATTGTTGCCAATAATGCAACCAAGCCATATTGAGAAATGAACGGGAGAAACGAGTCAATACCAAACCGTTCTTTTGACAAAACATACTGTTGCTCATTTGACATATATTTTATAACGTATTCACACGAGACAAACATTCCCATAAATTTTGCGACAAAAGAACTTAGCATTGCTAAAAGCATATTTGAAACAAGAGAGTCATCAGCCAGAAATTCGTTATACATACCAGATTCTTCCATTGTTGTAAAAGCGTAGAGCAACTCATCTGGTTGCAGATATGCCCCCAAGAAAGCGAACGGCAACACAAACACCCCCAACACCAAACAATACGAACGCCATTCCTCCTTCATAAAACGCCAATAATCGGAAAAAATCTCCGATGTCGAGCGAATTTTATTAAATTCTATTTTTTGTGAATTATCCATCTTTTTTGTTGTCAAAGATATGATTTAATTGCGAATCCAAAAGACAAACATCGTTTTTCGTCTCATTTTTGCCTCATTCTTGGTTTAAACAAGAAAAAAGACGTATCTTTGAAAAAAAAATGGAAATATGGAATCTAAAGTATATATATTTTTAGCTGACGGATTTGAAGAATTAGAGGCATTAGCCCCTCTTGACATTTTAAGACGTGCCGGACTTGACGTTGAATTGGTTTCTATCTCCGACGAGATTGAAGTTGTAGGCTCACACGGATTACGTGTGTTGTGCGACTCGACCATAGACTTAATTTCGCCAGAAAATGCCGAACTATTGATTCTGCCTGGTGGTATGCCCGGTTCCGACAACTTAGCTGCTTCGGAAGAATTGGCTGAGATTCTTCTAAAACACAATAAAGAAGGAAAACGATTGGCTGCAATATGTGCCGCACCATACGTTCTTGGCGAATTGCACATTTTGGAAGGCAAACAGGCGACTTGCTACCCCGGATACGAAGACAAACTGCTTGGTGCAGAATTTCTCAACCAATCGGTTGTCGTTTCTCAGAATGTAATTACGGGAAACGGAGCTGGTGCCGCAGTGAAATTTGCTTTCAAAATCGTTGCCGAACTGAAAGGACAACGCTTAGCAGATTTTCTTGCCGAGAAAATGATGAACGATAAGTTTGAATAACACACTGTGGCTTTTCACTTTCAAATCGCGCTCACAGAATTGTCTATTTTATATTCTATAAAATCTATAATCTCTGCTCTATTGAGAGTATAATTCTATTTTTGTATAAAACAACAAAGTAAAACGTATGGAGAACTTTAATTTTTATAGTCCAACTGAATTTGTATTTGGACAAAATCGCGAAAACGAAGCTGGTTTTTATGTAAAAAAATATGGAGGCACAAAAGTCCTTCTTCACTATGGTGCTTCTTCCGCAAAAAAATCGGGATTGTTAGACAGAGTAATTCAATCCCTTCAAAAAGAGAACATTTCTTTCGTGGAATTAGGAGGCGTTCAGCCAAATCCCCACGATTCATTGGTATATAAAGGCATTGAACTTTGCAGAAAGGAAAAAGTTGACTTTATTTTAGCAATTGGTGGCGGCTCAAGTATCGATTCTGCCAAGGCAATTGCCATAGGCGTCCCCTACAATGGAGATTTCTGGGATTTTTACAGTGGAAAGTCACCTAAAGAAGCTCTTCCCATTGGAACAATCTTAACAATCGCCGCTGCTGGTAGCGAGGGTTCTGGAGATTCTGTCATCACCAAAGAAGACGGTATGCTAAAACGGGGAACAGGTGGCGATTGTCTCCGTCCGAAGTTCTCAATCTTAAATCCTCAACTTACGTGTACGTTGCCGGCATATCAAACTGCCTGTGGCGCTACCGATATCATGGCTCACATTTTTGAGCGCTATTTCACAAATACTCCCGAAGTTGAAGTTACCGACCGTCTTTGCGAAGGATTATTGATGACAATGATAAAAGAAACGCCACGTGTGATTGCCGACCCGAATAATTATCAAGCACGGGCCAACATAATGTGGGCGGGAATGGTTGCACACAATAACATTGTAGGCGTTGGCCGCGAACAAGACTGGAACAGCCATGGCATTGAGCATGAACTATCTGCCTTGTATGATTGTGCTCACGGAGCAGGTTTGGCAGTTATTATGCCAGCGTGGATGGAATTTGTAATGCATCACGATGTTATGCGTTTTGCCCAAGTTGCAACACGAGTTTGGGGTTGCAAGATGAATTTTGCCAATCCCGAGGTAACAGCAAAAGAAGGTATTGTCCGTTTTCGTCAATTCTTGAGAAGCATAGGTATGCCTATCAATTTTGCAGAATTAGGAGCAAAAGAATCCGACATTCCTCAATTGGTAAAGACATTCGGCATTGGCGACGGCACGACAGGCGGATTTGTTCACCTTACGGCAAAAGACATTCAAAGCATTTACGAAATTGCGGCTAAAGCAACTTTATAAATTAAGAATTAAAAGTTAAGAATTAGATTAGGGTTGGATTTTGATTTTATCAAAATCTAACACCTAATGAAAGTCCTACACAAGGATCTATCTTCTTGTAATCATACGGGGACTGTACCGACAAATCAAGCGAGCCGAACAATGCGGACCCCATATAGACTTTCATTTTTGCTCCTGCCTCAATGACAGGACTGATGTTGTCTTGTGAAAATTCTATCATCAACGGATTTATGTACGGAGCAATCGCAACGTCGTCGTTCAACCACACATTATACGTCACACCTTCAGGAATAAGGCAAAGAAACAGCCCTATCACGCCCAAATCGCTGTCTTCCGACAACCATGCGGCTGCAAGTATAGCTGTAAATGCACTTATAGGACATTGAAACACGAAATTGTTATTCTCATTCCTACCAAAACGTAAGCTATAATTCAGTCCAACGACGCCACTCTTCGGTTGCCATTCAAACATTGCTCCGGCATTATATGCAACATTGGAACGAATATCCCTGCTATACTTTCCATAACCCGACAACTCAAACATGCTTTGAGAAAATCCAACAATAGGAAGAAAGACAATGAATATGAATAAAAACCGTTTCATAACGTCAAAACTATAAAATAATCCAATACAAAATAATACTTTCACATATTATTTATGCAAATGTCATACCAGATTCTCCATTATTTTTTCATTAAACTCCATAAAAAAATGAAAAAAACACTCTTTTCTTTTTTGTGCAACAAGTTATTTTTATCTTTGTCAAACGATTAGTGAAAAATATGAAAAAATACATACTTCTACTCCTTTGTACCACGATGTTTTGTACATCTTGTACAAAATTCTTGGATAAGGAACCGACAAATTATGCATCGCAGGAAACGCTCATGGCAACGGCGCAAGGTGTAACATCTGCCTTGATTGGTTGCTACAACGACTTTCAAAGTTATTCTTATTACGGAAGAAATTTTGTGCTGATTGGCGACGTGTATGCCGACAATGCAAAACTGTCAACTATGAACATTGGTAATTTCTCATCATTTTACAATTATAGTGTAACCAACGACGATGCGGATTTGAAAGCATTTTGGTCAACTGCCTATCGAATTATACGAAATGCCGACAATATCATTGCTGCTTGTCAAGACAGCACGCGAAACGATTTGGACGAAACTATCTATGGCGAGGCATTGGCAATCAGAAGTTTGGCTTATTTTGATCTGGTACGAATCTTTGGGCAAAAACGCTCTTACGATGACGAGGCTGGCATTCCGATTGCAAGCGACACGATTCCCTACCCTACACGTTCTAAGGTTTCTCAAGTTTACACTATGATTATCAAAGACTTGAAAACAGCAAAGACATTATTAGACCGTGCCGAGGTAACGCCATTCCGTTTCAATAAATATAGCGTGGAAGCATTGTTGGTTTTGGTATATAAAACCAACAACAACTTTACTGATGCTATAGCACAGGCGGAAGAATTGATTGAAGAAGGACCATATTCCTTGTTAACTGCCGAAAATTATATGGACAGTTGGAAACAGGAATCTTCAAGTGAGAGTATTTTCTCTATTGCAATGTCGGCAACCGACAACGCAGGAACAAACAGTATTGGTCACATGCTTTCACCCGACGGTTACGGTGGTTTGGTTCCAACCGAAGATTTATTGGAACTCTATTCCGACAACGATATCAGAACACAATTTTTCAATGTCCGTTCCGAGACATTCTTCAACAAATACCCAGGTCGTGACGGAAATCTTGGCGTTGACAACGTGCCAGTCATCCGTCTTTCGGAGATTTATTACATTTTGGCTGACTGCTATATGTACAAACTCCTCACCACAGGCGACCCACAATATGAGACCAAAACA
>JAEEQV010000111.1:0-7407 GCA_016285445.1 Bacteroidales bacterium | reverse complement strand
TATGCTTCGTTCTATATTCATAAAATACGTATTTCTTAACAATGCGCAAGATACATTTTTTCCGAATCAATAGCAATACGCAGGGTAATTTTTATACAAATTGACAATAGTACGCAAAGTATTACGCTTGTATTACAAATATCATGTCAAGTTAGAAAAAACTAACAAAAAAAAGAGGAATACGAGCGAACTAATCCCTTAGTTCATTCTGATTATTTCCGCGCCGATTGCGTTCAGTCGTTTGTCAATATCCTGATATCCTCGGTCTATTTGCTCAATGTTACTAATCGTACTCACGCCTTGTGCCGACATTGCCGCAATGAGCAACGCCACACCTGCACGGATATCGGGTGATGCCATATTGGTGGCACGCAGTTTCTGCTTGTTGCCAAGACCAATAACCGTGGCTCTGTGTGGGTCACACAAGATAATCTTGCAACCCATGTCAATCAACTTATCGACAAAGAACAAACGGCTCTCGAACATTTTCTGATGAATCAGGACACTTCCCACTGCTTGCGTGGCAACTACCAAGAATACACTCAACAAGTCGGGTGTCAATCCTGGCCAAGGAGCATCGGAAATATTCATAATGGAGCCGTCAATAAACGACGGTATCGTATAGGTTTCTTGAGCTGGAATATAAATGTCGTCGTTACGTTTTTCAAATTTCACACCCAAACGTGAAAATGCCGACGGAATAATTCCTAAATCGGGATATGATACATTCTTGATGGTAATTTCCGAACCTGTCATTGCTGCCAAACCCATAAAACTGCCAACCTCAATCATATCGGGAAGAATCGTATGCTCACAACCGCCTAAATGGTCAACTCCCTCGATTGTCAGCAAATTTGAGGCGATTCCGCTGATTTTTGCGCCCATCTTGTTCAACATCTTGCATAATTGCTGAACGTATGGCTCGCACGCAGCATTGTAAATCGTCGTCGTTCCTTCTGCCATCACAGCAGCCATCACGATATTAGCTGTTCCCGTAACCGATGCCTCGTCAAGCAACATATATGTTCCTTTCAAATGTTCGCCCGAAACGGTAAAAGTGCTTGTTTCCTGATTAAAGGCAAACGTAGCACCTAAATTTTGGAAACCGATAAAGTGTGTGTCCAAACGACGACGACCAATCTTACCGCCACCAGGACGTGAGATAAACCCCTTGCCAAATCGTGCCAACAGCGGTCCGACCAGCATAATGGAGCCACGTAATGTCTTCGATTTTTCCTGAAAATCCTTCGATGTCAAATAATCCAAATTGACATCGTCGGCTTGAAACTTGTAATCGTTTGTACCTAATTGAGTTACCTTTACACCAAGACTCATCAGCAACTCAATCAAATTCATCACATCTCGAATCTTCGGAATGTTTTTAATTACAATTGGTTCTTTGGTCAGAAGCACTGCCGACAAAACCTGTAACGCCTCGTTCTTTGCACCCTGCGGGTATAAATCGCCTTGTAATTTTTTACCTCCGGTAATTCGAAATACAGCCATAATTACATTGGTTTTTTATTGTTATTATTGTTGTTTCTGTTATTATTTTTCTTGCCTTGGTTATTGTTGTTATTCTTTTTCTTGAAATTGTTTCTTTTTTGCATTCCCATCATTCCACCGCCTTGAACCGAAACATTCATCAACTTCACATCTTCGGGCAAACTCAAACGTCCTTGTGACAAGCGTAGCAAGTCACCAGCAATAATCTCGTCAGTTACCGATTTCTGATTCCAAAGCACATAATTTCGTTTCATATTGTTGGCAATCATACGCACCAACACATCTTTTTCCTCGCCTTCGGGCAATTCCACAGCTGCCTTAATCATTCGTTCCACCGTGTAACCATAATGACGGAAACGAATATCATTCAAATTGTATTGCAATCTCTCCGGCTTTGGCAAATCTGTCACCTTTGTGATAGGAAAAGGAAAATCCACATCCAACTTATATTCGCACATTTCAGCCAAAAAATTCCACATTTTTTGACGATAATCCTTCGTTTCTCGAACAGCAGGATTCATATTGACCATGATAGAGACTAATTCTTTCGCCGCTTCCGTACGTCTTTCTCTATCGTCAATTGTCAACAAATAATCTGCCATCATTTGCACATTTCTTCCGTATTCAGGGAGAATGAGTGGTTGTTTCGTTGTATTATATTCCATCTATAAATTTTTTTCAAAAATAACAAAACATTCAATTTTCAACTAATTGTAGTTTCGCAAATTTCAACAATAACTTTTTATCGCCCCAATTTTCAAAGGAAATGATTGCCGATGCATTGGCATCTTCCCCTGTCCGTTCTTTCACAATGCCAAATCCGAATTTGCCGTGGTACACCCGTTTACCTTCCTGAATCTCCGATATATCGGCTGGTGCGCTCAGCGTCGGTTGGGCTTTGGGCTTATTATACGACGCAAACGGTTTCTCTTTTTCGGAACCGTACCCCGAAAAAGCCGGTTTTGTGGCCTGTATTGAACTTCGTATTCCCTCGTGTGCCGTTGGTACATACGAATCAAATTGTATTTTCTGCTCGCTCGCCGACGCAAATCGTTGTTTAAACGATGGACTTGCCTGTGACTGTCGGAAGGAATTAAACGTTGACGTATTACCAAATGGTGACGAAATTCTTTTGACCGAACCCATCAAATATTTGGGGTCTATTTCTGCCAAAAAACGACTTGGCGGATTTGACGCTAAATTACCATATTTTCTTCTCGAATTGGCATACGACATCGTAAGAGTCCTCATTGCCCTTGTCATTGCCACATAACACAATCTTCGTTCCTCTTCTACAGCCGACTGGCTTTGCACACTCATTGCCGACGGGAAAATATCTTCCTCAATTCCCACCAAGAAACAATGCTTAAATTCCAAGCCCTTCGCGGCGTGAATCGTCATAAGCAAAACCTTGTTGGGATTCTCAACCTCGTCTTCGTCCAAATCTGTCATCAAGGCAATTTTCTCCATATAATTGTGCAACGCAATGGAATCGGGATCCATCTCGTTTTCCACAAATTCTTTCGCACCATTCAAAAGTTCATTGACGTTATTTATCTTATCATCCGCTTCATCCCTATCGTGATCTTTCCGAATTGCCTCGTTAATACTGATTTTCTCAACTATCCTATTCAGCAAAGAATATGCGTCGGCCGTAGGTTCGTCGTCCATAAAACTTTGAATTAGGGCAACAAACTCGGTGATTTTTTGCTTTGTCGCGGCAGAAAATATGCTTCCCGTTTTTTCTATCTGCGATAAAACAACCCATTGCGGAACGGAATTCGTCGTGGCAATTGCTGCAACTTTCTCCATCGTCGTGTTTCCAATTCCACGAGCAGGATAATTGACAATTCTCGTAAGTGCTATTTCGTCTTGCGGATTTATAATGACACGTGCATACGCCAAAATATCCTTTATTTCCTTTCGTTGGAAAAACGACATTCCCTTCACTATTTTGCACGGAATACGCCTTCTATTCAACGCTTCTTCCAAAATACGCGATTGTGCATTCGTTCTATACAAAATGGCAAAATCGCTATAATTTTCACCTTCATCGACCTTTTCTGCAATGGCATCGGCAACCTTCTGCCCTTCTTCCATATCGGTAGCACATTCCATCAAATGAATCTTCTCTCCTTCCTCCAATTCGGAATAGGTATTCTTGGGAATCTGGCGTTTATTTTTCAGAATCAGACTATTCGCCGCCTCCACAATCGTTTTGGTAGAACGATAATTTCGTTCCAATTTGAACAGACGATAGTCTTTGTAGATTCTGCTAAAGTTTAAGATATTCTCAATCCTTGCGCCACGGAACGAATAGATACTTTGCGCATCATCACCCCCAACACACAAATTATTTTCGGGCAACGACAATTTCTTTATAATCTGGAATTGACAACTATTCGTATCCTGATACTCGTCAACCAAAATATATCTAAAAATTGACTGGTATTTTTTTAGAACTTCCTGATTCTTTTGAAACAACAAGTTCGTAAACAGCAACAAATCATCAAAATCCATTGAATTTGACTTTCTGCACAAGGACACGTATGTCTTATAAATTTCACCTACGGCAGGCATATTATTTATTCTGTCCTGTTTCCAGAAATCCGATGCCTCGTACATATCAGCCGTAATCATGTCGTTTTTCGCCTTCGAAATAATCGGAGCAACCTTCGACGCCTTATAGGTATCCTTGTCAAGATTAAGATTTGATACAATTTGCGTAAGCAGTTTCTTAACGTCGTCGGTATCCAATATCGTGTAATTGGAATCATATCCAGGCAATGAAACCGCCTCCATGCGCAATATTTTCGCAAAGATAGAGTGAAAAGTACCCATATGTAACCCACCGGCAACAGCAGGACCGACAATTCGTACCACACGGTCTTTCATTTCTGCAGCGGCCTTGTTGGTAAACGTCAATGCAAGAATGTTACCCGCAGGCACGCCTAACGACAATAAATATGCAATTCTATATGTCAGCACCCTCGTCTTGCCCGAGCCTGCTCCGGCAATTACCAAACAAGGACCGTCAACATTGCGTACCGCCTCCTGCTGACTGGGATTCAAGTCCGAGAACAAATCTTCCATTGGTTAAAACGATGCTAATTCTTTCACTAAACTATCTGCCAAAACACGGAATTGTGGCATATCACTCTCCTTCACAGGATTCGTCGGAGGCGAAATCATTTTCAATGGATTTATCGGCGTACCATTTTTATACACACGAAAATCCAAATGTGGTCCAGTCGCCAAACCGGTACTTCCCACATAACCAATCACTTGTCCCTGACGAACACGGCTACCCACACTCACCCCTTTGGCAAATTTCGACAAATGCATATACGAGGTTGAATACGAATGTGCATGTTTTATAGTTATCATATTTCCTGCACCACCAGAATAGCAACGTTTTACCACGACCCCATCGCCAATCGTATGAACAGGTGTTCCCGTTGGAGCAGCATAATCCACACCATGGTGAGGTCTCACAATTTTCAACACTGGATGTTTACGTGCGTTCGAGAAATATGACGAAATTCTTGAGTACTTCAAGGGTGCTTTCAGAAAGACTTTTCTCGTGGATTTACCATTTTGATCAAAAAACTGCACAAATCCATCTTGTTCAAATGGAATGGCATAACAATCGTCGCCCAAATGATTGAAAACGGCATATTTAATCTCCACATTGCCCGTAGGAACAGAGTCCAGATATTTTTCTTCATACACAACGTGAAAATTGTCACCCTTCTGCAATCCGAAGAAATCTATCGACCAAGCATAAATTTCAGACAGGTTCATTGCCAAATTTGCACTCAGACCGTTGTCCATCATTGCATTCCACAACGACGACTGAATGGTTGCCGTTGCACGGTTCTCCACATACGTAACCTCTTTCTGTCCCTTGTATGCACGAGGAACAGAATCAGTCAAATCGTACACCAGATAATTCTCATCGGAATATTCATAAATCAAGTACAACAAAGTTGTATCAGAAAAAATCTTGGTATAAGGTTTTTGCTTTAAACGACGGCGAATGTTATAAATACTGTCGGACTGGGACAACAACGCATTACATGTCTTGATATCCACTCCAGCATTCAGAAACAAAAGAGTAATATTCTCACCTCGTTTAACCGTATCATTGATAACGGTTAAATCATTCACCCGAATTTTATACAAATACACATCTTTTTCAACAGAATCAACATTTGTCTCGTCAGCGTTATCCGAAGAATCACCACCATTACAAGAACAAAATGCGAACGTCACAAAGAGAATGCTCAATACAATACCAAACTTTTTCATTGATTCAAATTTTCTGTGCAAATATAAAAAAAGAGGGTTCACCACACTTGATGAACCCTCTATAATTATCAACAGAATATTGTTTAATATTCCCACAAATCGTGTTCGAAGTTGAAAATAAATGTTTTAATTCTTTCTGCTTCATACAATTGTTCGATACCAAACTTGTACGTGTTTACTTCACGGTTGTTATACACGTTTGTTTCACGTGAGATGAAGCTACTGAAATAACGTCTTTGGAACAAATCATAGAATGATTTTTGGTCACCATCGCTATTCGGATTGAATGCCTCATGCGTTGCCAACATTGGCAAAGCAGCGGGGAAATAAATCTTATAAGGCAACGATTTACGAATTTCACCGTCTTTTTCAAATTCACGCAAAGCTGTAATCCACATAATACGTGGATCCATTACCGAACGTTGTTTGTCAAATACCCATTCTTCCTTCAAGATCAAGAATTTCACAGAACTTGGTTGCATTGTGTTTTCAATAGCTTTAGCACTTTCTGTACCATCTTCATTTTCAATGTAGATAGTATCAATACTTGCACCCAACTTTGTCTTAAAATCCTCGTATGTGATAGGAACTGCCCCGTCACTCATTGGATCGTAAGGAATAATAGAACCATGTTCAATTGCATCGATTGTCAATGCAGTCAAACTGAAACGTGAACCAATTCTTCCAGTCTCATTATTTGGGAAATACAATGGATGGTTGATTTTTTCACGAAGTGGCAATGTTCTCTCAATCTGCTTAGACCACATTACGTCAGCGTAACGTATCTGTTGCATAGGAACAGGTTTTCTTTCAGTCATATGAGGCTTGTCATACGGACTGTCAGGATATTCACTCTGTTGAGCAAATAATGCTGAAGAAAACGCTACAGCAATAATAAATAATCCTAATTTTTTCATAACATTCAATTTTAAGTTCTATTTAACTACAAATTTCAATACTCCTAGACTACGAGGTTTGCCATCAGGTCCAACAGCTTTGATATCCTCAAAATAAACTTTCGAACCTTTTGAAACCTTGCTAAAAATATTTTGTTTTACTTGTTGATTAATCCTATTACTCTTAACCGTTTCCGACAAGAAATAAGCTCCCACTTGCGCACTGACAGTGAATGACGTTACTTTGAATGACAAGTCGAAATCGAAATCTTTCATCTTTGCATCAACAGTCTGAGCTGCTTGCAATCTTGCCTTATCAATATCACCACCACTCATACCTAACACTTCAGGAACTGGGTCAGGTACTCTCTTGATACGGAATTCCACGCTACCCATATTTTGTTTTTTACCATTAATGTCGGCAACAACGGAGATATTACATTTTCCAGCCTGTTTTACACGTACAGTATAACCACCACCTGCATTTTTAGTGATAGAACCTTTGTCACCAGGAGTCAAAGAAGCTGAAATCTTATCAGCAGGAACACCAGGAACAGAAATGTCAACTGGGTTGTCAGGACCGATATAGAATACGTTCATCTTTGTTGGAGATACAACCAAACTTGGTTTTGCAACTTGGTATTCTCCCGTTATAGTATAACTCAACGTATCTTATGTCGTCACCGTATCACAC
>JAEEQV010000110.1:0-7408 GCA_016285445.1 Bacteroidales bacterium | reverse complement strand
TGTGGAAGGTGCTCGTGACGTGAAAATCGACCGTAAGGAAGACCGTGCAGAACTCCAAATTATTTTCGATAAGGAAAAACTTGCCCGTCACGGATTGAATTCAACCACAGTTGCGGCAAACGTCCGCTACAGAATATATGGAATGACCGCAGGTTTTTTCAAGGAAGATGGTGAAGAATACGACATTATTGTTCGTTTGAAAGAAGAATACCGAAGCAGTATTTCTGATATTGAAAATCTTTCGTTTATGACAGCGACAGGTCAGCAGATTAAATTAAAAGAACTTGCAGAAATTAAGGAATATTGGTGTCCTCCTGAGATTACAAGAAAAAATCGTCAGCGTGTTGTAACCATTTCTGTTACACCATACCAAACACCTTTGAACGTATTGGCTGAAAACATTCAGAAGGAAATTGACAAGATGGACGTTCCGCAAGGTGTTACATTCAACGTGGGCGGTAGTTACGAAGACCAACAGGAATCGTTTGCCGACATGGGACTATTGGCGTTGATGATTATGATGTTGGTTTACATTGTGATGGCTTCGCAGTTTGAATCGTTCAAGCATCCGTTCATCATTATGATGGCTATTCCGTTCGCATTGTCGGGTGTGATTGCAGCGTTGCTCATAACAGGCGAAAACCTTGATATGGTTGGTATGCTTGGTGTGATTCTGTTGATTGGTATTGTGGTGAAGAACGGTATCGTGCTTGTGGACTACATCAACCTGATGCGTGACCGCGGCTACGAATTGTCGGAAGCAATCGCTTTGTCGGGTCAGTCTCGTCTTCGTCCGGTTTTAATGACCGCTTTGACGACCGCACTTGGTATGTTGCCAATGGCATTGAGCCGAAGCGAAGGTTCTGAGTTGTGGAACACAATGGGTTACGTGGTTATTGGCGGTTTGCTGGTGTCAACGTTCGTAACCTTGATTGTGGTGCCTGTACTTTACGGAATAATGTCGAAAGGCAGCGAACGCGAGAAAGAGGAAGAAGTTCGTAAATCGTTTGTATTCATGAATATAGAACTTGAGGAGGAAAACGAAAATAAGAATTGAAAATTGACAATTGAGAATTGACAATTTTGTTGGTTCTCAATTGTATTTTTAATTATCAATTGTCAACTATCAATTATCAATTACTATGAAAGCAGTATTCATAACATTCAACCAAGCAAACACGGAACGTGTGGAATATATACTCGACACCTGTGGTGCCCGTGGGTTCACATTTTGGGAAGACGTGCAGGGACGCGGCAGCAAAGACGGCGACCCGCACCGAGGTACCCACACATGGCCGGAAATGAACTCCGCTGTCATTTCCATTGTTGAAGACGATAAAGTGGAGCCAATCCTCACATTAGTGAAAAAACTTGACAAGAGAAACACCGACGTCGGCATTCGCGCGTTCGTGTGGAACGTGGAACAGACGGTATAATGATTTAAGAAAGGGCGAGAAATTTCGCCCTTTTTTATTTTCAGCAACGTATCCTATAACTTATGGTGACGCCAAAAATGGAAACAACAAAATTATTTCCTTTCTACAACTTTTGTTACGTTCCTAACATCACGCACTTCAATCTCGTTTTTGCAGTGAGGACAGATATAGGGAGTCCAACGCTGTGTTTTTTCAAAATAACCGCCACATTCGCATTGCTTGTAAAATGGTTCGTGGGCTTCCGGTTCGTCGGGAGCCAGCAGTTCCTTTCCACAGCTGTCACAATGCAGAATGATAGAATTCTGCACCTTGCCATCACGCCATTCAAACGTTTTGCTGCAATAAGGACAAGGGATTATAAAGGTTAGACCTGACATTTTTCAAAAGGTTATATATTCAAACATACGTTTTTACCATTTACCACAACGTATAATCAATCCATTCATTTATTTTCTCCTTAATGGATTCGTTAGAATGCTCTTGTTTGTGACGTTGTTCTATTTTTTCAAGAATATCATCATTTACGGGTTCCCTATCAGAGACAAAACAACAATCGTCACAACTCACTATCACATCACGCTTTAATTCTTCTGTGAATAGTTCCACCAATTCTTTTTTAGTAAAACACATTATGCGAGCGTCGATGTAGTTTTTTGTTTCCATTATTACCTTGTTCCATTCTTTCCCGCGCATTATTCGCAATATGTAATCCAAAACTTTCCCCTGCAACTGCATCCGATAGCCCCAACCAGGATGGTCTTCGGCATATCCGTCAAGAACGTTCATAAGGTTTCCTCCTTTCTGAACGAAACCCGCAATGCGTTTGATTTTTTTGTCAAAGGGACTAAATGTCCATTCTACACAACCGCTATCCCAATATTCTTTGTTTTTCAAGACTCCCTCATATTCATTTAAAGGCAAGTCAAAAGGATACTTATTCATAACTTTCAATTTTTAATTTATCACAAATAAACCACAAGGGTATGCCAAAACAAGGCAGAGGTTTTGCTTTTTTTATAAATCAAATTAAAAATTTCCAAATATCTCATTTCATACACTATTTTCCCATTTCATACAACCGAATAAAAAATGCTTTGTTGCACGCATGACTCGTTATATTTTCGAAGAAAAATGAAGAGATGAAAAATATTGCGTGTATTGTATTTTGTTTGGTAACGTTCTGGAGTTGTCAGAATAAGAGCGTTGATTCTCCTACGTCTGACAATGTGACTCAGCGTGGCATGTATTTCTGGAAAACAACGTTTGTCTTGAACGACTATGAGAGGGATTTCCTTAGGAAGCACAAAATCAACAAATTATATGTCAGAATGTTTGATGTTGACGTTGACGAAAACAATGTTCCTATTCCTATTGCCACCATTCGCTTTATTGACAGCATTCCTTCCGGAATTGAAATAATCCCTGTTGTTTATCTCACAACAAAGGCAGTGGCAAATATGGAGCATAAATCCCTCTACGCAGAAAAAATTATAGATAGAGTGTATGCAATGTTCTCCTACAACAACCTTGGAACAATATTCCAAGAACTACAATATGACTGCGACTGGACGAAAACTACCCAAAATGACTTTTTTGAATTATGCCAAGAAACAAAAACTCGCCTTTACAAAACGCAAAAACTATGCTCCACGATACGACTTCATCAACTATCACAAAAAAAGCCACCCGTTGACAAAGGTGTGTTAATGCTCTACAACACAGGAGGTTTACGGAATTACAACGAAGAAAACTCCATATTGAAATTGAACGATGTCAAAAATTACATCAAATCATATAGTTTGCCACTTGACTTTGCTTATCCCACGTTTGGATGGTCCGTACTATTTAGGAACGAAGATTTCAAAGGAATACTACATACAACTGATTTTGATTCGAGTTGCTACAAAAAAATAGACGAACATTGGTATCAGGTTGAAAAAACTCACGAGACGCTGGAGGCAAAACTATTCTTAGGTGATGAAATTCGCACGGAACAACCTGATTTTCAAACAATACAAAAAGTCAAATCCTTGATAAATACAACGTTTAACACATCAAATAGCACAACTATTCTCTATCATTTAGATTCCGTTCATTTAACAAAATATAGTTATGAAAACATTGAGGAAATTTTTTAGCAGTTTATTATTGATTGCTGCCAACTACAATACATTTGCATGTTGTGACGTAGATTTTTTTTATTACGATTATGCACCATTTTATTTCCGCACCTGTGCCATAAAACGCCCGGTGCTAACGCCGATTTATTCGTCCAACGACGCAATCAATACATATATTGGTTCATACACCGACAGTGTGAGGAAACAGAAAAACTGTGAGTTGTGGAAACAGCAAACAAGCAAGTCGGTATCGCTACAAGATATAGAAACCATTCTCTATAAGACTCCACTGGATGCTTTCTTGAGAATGTTGCAAACCGACAACAAGAATACATTCATAAAATTTCTGAAGACAAAAGGCAACCAGAATTACATCTCCTATATCACGATACTAAAAAAAGCGGAACTTTCACTACAACTTTTTCGAGACCCGTGGTATTATCCTCACAGCAAAGACGAGATTCTGCCATTCGACAACTTACTGACAGAAATACGGGAATGCAGAGATGCAAAACTTTACGAACGATGTGTATTGCAAGAAATTAAAATGTTATTTCTGCAACGAAAATACAATGCATGCCAGCAAGTATGGGAACAAGAGCAGAAAAAAATCACTAACGATTTTTTAAGGAAACAATGTTATGGATTCTATCTTGGTGCAAAATTCAAGACAAATCCGTCAATGGAAATTCTTTACGGATATGCAGAAATTGGCGATTTCCGTTCTTTGCTCAACTGCTCCAAAAGCCTGATACCCGACAACACGGCTCCTTTCGTCGCATTTGAATTGTTCTGCAAGGAAAATCTAAATGAGGACATCACGGCAACTGTATTGCAAATTGTCGCAGAATACGCCATTCTTACGCAAACGTGTACGAATCTTCAACAAATTGCCAGTCGAATGGTTTCCCGAAACGATTGCAAAAATCCAGCTATGTGGTATTACACCATGGCAATGATGGAGTTCTATAAAAATCTAAAAGACTATCCATACGAAACATTTTACGGATATTTTTCTCTTCCACCAGAGAGTTTTCCCCAATGGAAAAATTTCAGTAAGCGTTTGAACCGCAACTTTTCAAAAATCTCAAACTTACTGTCAAAAGCGGAGCAGGCACAAGGGACCGACTACATAAAAGAATCTATTCAGATATTCCGCTATACCTTGAATATCAATAGTAGTAGAACCACAAGCGATGACTATATATGTTCCGTCTTAAAATATTTTAACAAGGTTGACTTTGTCACCTATTCCGAAATGCAACATCTGATGCTTTCCCATTCCGTGAACAAGTTCTATTCGGGCGACACGCTCCATGCGCTGCTCTCATTGAATATATTAGACAGAGCATACCAAATCGGCACAAATAATGGAACAAAATACTATGAAAAAATAAGAGAAGACTACTGCTATAACCACGCATACCAGACAGCAATGTTCAAATCGTTGGAGGCCATGCCGATACAAACCGTCATAGCGTACGCAAACAGTATTGCATCACCTCAAAACGACACGGAGCGCTATTTGAGAAAACAATGTTTTATCACCGACAAGAATTTTTTCAATGAATATATAGGAACACGCTATCTACGGGAACACAACTATAAGAAAGCGATTACATATCTTTCGAAGATTCCCGCCGAATATCAGCAATATCTAAACACTTATGAATATATGTATCGGGATTATTTTTCATATAAAGGATTTCGGAAATTGTTCGAGAATTCTAATTATAAACTGACATTTGCCCAGAAAATGTACGATTTGCAACAGAAGATAAAAACAGAGAAGAATCCAGATAAAAAAGGACTGCTTTTGCTCAAATATGCTGTCGGCGTAGGAAATTCCCACACCCACTGCTGGGCACTGACAGGATATAAAATGCAAGGCTTTAGTGGCTACTGGTATGACAATGCTGAAGCAAAAAACATCCTTCAGCAAGCCGTGAAAACGTTTACCAACAAAGAATTGGCTGCTAACCGCCTATACGAGTTGGAGCAACTCAACCTGATTCGCCAATACTACAACGACACGCAAATTGCCGATTATATGCGGTTGCATTGCGATACAAGATCTGACCATGTAGTAAAATAATTCAGTATGAATTGTATATTTGCAAAAGAAAGATGGGAAATTTTATCGTTTCAAATAGTACGGAATTACTGTGTCTGCCAGTAGAAAATCTGCTTTACGTGAAGGCGGACGGTAATTATTCGTTGTTTGTGACGAAAGATAAAGTGGAACATCTGTTTTGCATTCAACTTGGCAAAGTCGAGCAAGAGATGAACAAGCAACTGGGTGCGAACGGGAACAAATTGATTCGGATAGGAAAAAGTCTGATTATCAACAGAGATTATATTTATTTGATTGACGTTGCCAAACAAAAACTGGTCTTGTCGGATTGCAGCAGCGTTTCATACGTACTCGAAGCATCACGCGAGGCGCTGAAGAGTTTGAAGGATTACATTGAATCAACCATAAAATAATGAAGTATGAAAGAAATTGAAGAAAATGAAATACGAGTTATTGGAAGTGATTCTCCCCAAAGCAAGAAATGGTTACTGCCGTTGCTTTGTGCCGTCGCTATCGGCATAATTGTTCTTGTCATGTTGCTGATGAAACCAAACAACGTGTCAGAACAAATTCCCGCCGAAGAACCGACCATATTTGAGCCGCAAGATGAAACTTGTGCTCCGAAAATCCAGCAAAAATTCAGCAAATATGATGGTTCTGAGCCATTTATCGAGAATCTTGACACCACTATAAACGATGTATCCCTATCAATTTTTATTCCGCATAACCTAATTCCAAGCTTATGTGTCGGGGAGCCTTCAAAACAAGACAATTCCGTGATGATGTGCGCTCAGGCAGCCGACATTCGGGCCGACAATAAAAAAATCGTGGGGGCATTTGTCCTCAACGGAAAACCAATTGCGTGGGGGCTGTCAAAGCACGGTTATTGCGCCATCATTAATGATTCTGTCATCGTAGGCCGTTCCGAAAATTCTCCGTTATTTGAAATGGCAACCGAGAAACAAGGATACTTTTTCCGTCAATACGCCTTGGTGGATTCCTGCCGACTGGTTGAAAACGCACTGAAAAACAAAACATTACGAAAGGCTTTGTGCCAACGTTGTGGCGAAACATTCATTGCAACCTCGATCAACGACGAATCAATGCACGATTTTTCACTCGCCTTGGTGGATTTGGGTGTAGAAAACGCAATCGCAATCGTAGGAAGCAAATTCTCTTACGGCTGGTATGTGACCGACAATAATCCGCTTGATTTCAACGAGCCATTGAAACGCACAATTTATCCCAACGAAACGTATATTGTGTGGAGAAAAAATCAGTAAGATTAAACCTAAATTATTTTATAACATTTGCAAATAACGAAAGATACGTCTCTCTCTGAGAGTTGACGGAATAGCGTTCAACTATCGTTTTGCGTCCTTCCTTCCCTATCGTTTTTCTTAGTTGCTCATCATCAATGAGTTTACACAACACCTCAAACCATTCGTCATCGGTCGTGGCAAAGAAACCATTTTTCCCCTCATCTATAATCTCGGTATTTACACCAACGGGTGACATAATGGTAGGTATTTCCAGCGCCATATACTGCAAGCCTTTGAACCCACATTTTCCCTTTGCCCATGCATCGTCGGGAAGTGGCATTATTCCAATGTCTATTCTTTGCAGTTGGGCTATTTCGTCTTTTGCGTTCCAAACAACGGTTTCTAATCCAATTTCGGGACATTCGCTTGTAATGTTGCTAATTTGAATGAACGAAACCTTGTCGCCATACTTTTCCTTGATACGTTTGAGAACGGGAATAATAAATTTAAAATGCT
>JAEEQV010000109.1:0-7452 GCA_016285445.1 Bacteroidales bacterium | reverse complement strand
CTGGAATAACGATATGCGTACTATTTCCAGCAGAAAAAGTGTTCCCAATTCGTATTATTTTCAACGCTTTTGGAAACTCTAATTCGTCAAGCATATCATATCTAAAACAACAAGCAGGTATTTCCTCTATTGAATCAGAAAATTTGAAATGCTTCAAATTAAAGCATGCAGAAAAAGACCATTTGCCAAGTTCTTTTACAGAATTTGGAAGTTCTATTGATTCTATTTCATCACAATCTTCAAAAGCATTATCACAAATCCTTATTAGTGTATTTGGAAAAGTTATTTTCTTAAATTTATATGACCGAAATGCAGCAGTACCAATAACTTCAATGCCATTTTCTATTACTATATTTTTTTCATCAGAAACGTGAATCAACATCTTTTTGTCCGATGAATACACTTTATTATTCTCAAGTAAAAATGTTTTTGTATAAGATTTTGCATACACTAATTTTACTACAAGAGGTATTTCCTCGAAATCCTCGTATACATCATTTAACAAATAATCTAAATATGTTTCGTCTTCATCAAGCGAAAATGAAAGTTCTGCATCTATTTCACAATCAGTCATATCAATCATTTTGAAATTCTGATTGAGAATTTTATCGCTTACTATTTTAGATTGCGAAGATTTGATATTCCCCTTGCAAACAAGACATTCAATATCATTGTTTTCCTGCAACCATTGCAAAAATTCTTTTTCGTTTGAATCAAATGTAAATTCCTTTGTTATCATAATTCGTTTTTTTCTTTGTTATTAAAAAGGCTGTTTCGGAGAGTGGACTGTTTTGCCGTCCCTTTACGTCTTGATAATTTTGTTTTTCGTTCCGCATCCGAATCCCAGCCTCGTTATTATTCAACTAAATGCCCGAATATCCACATCACTCCACTTATAGACTCATTTGTTTTAGGTTCTCTCGTAAAAAAAGATTGTTTAGCGTAAAGTGGTATTTTGATTTCTTTAGGCTCTTCGTCACGTGAAATGTAAATATTCATCTTGTACAAGTCCATACCCGCAAACGAAGACAGTTTTACATTCGATACTGGCGATACAAATTGTAAATCATCTGGATAGTCCATCGAACAAGGAAATAAAGCAACTAAATTACTCATGTCTAAAGTTATTGGCTTTTCCAACTCTTCACATTCCTCCTGATTACCATTAACTTTATTGAAATCATTTGCCAATTTGTTTGAAGTTTCTTCGTCAAGAGTTATCGATTCCTGTTGTGCTGAACCACAGTTATATGCTAATGCGGATAGCATAAATTTGTATCGCTTTCCTTTCTTGTATTTGTCTTTATTTTTGAAATACATTGTATCAAAAAATCCAAAACAAACGCCTTCCGAAGGGGTTGAAACATCTAAAGTTGCTTCATATCCATTAGACCATTCGTTTATATATTCTAAATCGAGTTCAACAACAGTTCCTTTATCACTATATGGATAAAGAGAAGATAAAATAACTTTATCTTTTTTAACTTCATTAAGAACGAGTGCTTTTATATCATCTTCACCAGAAAGTAACGAAAGTATTTGTTTTGGATTCTTACGTCTTTTTAACTTTACATCCACAATTTCTTGTGGTTTTCCTTTTGCAATTATGTCTGCAAGATTTTCTTCCATAAAACTTTCAACACCATCTGTGATAGTATTCCAATGGTCTCCGTGTCCTTGTTCTTTATTCATATTTTTTACTTTTTATAAAAATTAAAAAGCAAATTCGTTCACATTAAATGGCGACCTTGCTACCAACTTCCGACAAAATTGTACAAGGGAGCGAATTTGCAAGACGTGTCGGCGTTACTTAAATTTCAAACCAAAATTCAACGTACAAAAACTTTGACGTGGTTCAAAAAGGTACTTGTTTCTTTGTGTCAGTTGCCAGTCACACCGCCAAAGTTAATATAATTTATATCCTGTATCTTGAATAGTAACATTTTTTAATTCAACAATATAATCGTAGGCTTCCCAATCTCCATCTTCAGATTCAGTCAAACCATCAACCGATTTTACTAAAACTGATTTTTCTTTATCGAGAATTCGCCTTCCTTTATCATTCAATTTGTAATTGCAATAGCGAACTGTGATGGACTTTACAACTCCTTTGATTATTGAAAAAAATTCATCACTACAATGACCTTGATAATGAAAATCTACTTGACCTTGATAGTCAGGCAAGTAATTATCGGAAATTTTTACTCCATACCAATTTACGTGGCTTCCTGTATGAAAGGGTTTCCCACAGCATTGCATCTCCCAAATTTCATATCTTACTTTACAAGTTTCCTTAGTTTCAATTGGACTTTGCAAATTCTTTCTTGCTTCCTCATCTAAACGATACCAACTATCTTCATTTTGTCTTTCCATAGATTGTCCCATTTTTCCTATATGTATAGTCCCATAATCGTACCAACCACCAAAAACAATTTGATAACCATTTTCAAATTCAAAAATGACATCATCAATGTAATTTTTCGCTTCTGGAATCAGTGTACCTCCTGCTTGATATGGCATATTTTGAGTTTTTGTAACTCTTATATTTGTTATTGGACTATATAAAATTTTTCTAAAAAATAAATCACTTTGCAAAAAATGACTTCCTTGATATGATTCTATATTTTCAAGTGGAATATTGTCAAAACCATAAGTAACAAATCCTTCTTCACAAAAATTCAATTCAAAATTCCTGTTATCGTCCAATGTTAACACAATTGGCTCATCAATCTTTGCAAAAGAAGAAGCAATTGCTATTCCCCAATCATTTTCTGAATCAAATTCAATACCGACGAAACGAGTTTTTATTATAGACTTTCCAATTAAATCTATAGAATGCAAGGTTTTATTTAGTTCATCAGGATTTGTAAATGCTTGATGATTAAACCTTTCTTCATCAAAAATATTGTCATTATTCATTGATATATTTTTTTACGATACAAAAATCTATACATACTACGTAACCTATTTGCGTAGTCAAATAAAATTTTACTATTTTTGAAAAAATTTTCATTTTTAAGGTTATGCCAGCAAGTAAAAATGCTCTTATGCGTTATCAAACTATTGATAATTGTTTACAAAGACGAAATCGTTTGTGGACTCTTGAAGATTTAATTGAAGCCTGTTCCAATGCTTTGTACGAATACGAAGGAAATACGAATGGCGTGAGCAAACGCACAATTCAACTTGACCTTCAAACAATGCGGAGCGAAAAACTTGGCTATAACGCTCCTATTGTGGTAACCGACCACAAATACTATTCATATTCAGACCCCAACTTTACTATTCGTAAAAGCCCTATAAATCAGCAAGATATGAAAGCAATAAACGAAGCCGTGAATGTAATAAAACAATTGAGTGGTTTTTCGGAATTTGGCGAATTGGAAGAAATTATCAATCGTCTTGATGACCACGTTTCTTCGTTGCAAAACAAGAAACCAGTATTTTTCTTTGAGAAAAATGACAGATTGCGTGGCTTGAACTACATCAATATGTCGTACAACGCAATCATATCAAAACAAACTTTGAAAATCACTTATAAATCGTTCAAACAGACAGAATCACAAATATTTAATTTCTCGCCTTACACACTTCGAGAATATAGAAATCGTTGGTTTTTGTTTGGCAAACGAGCAAGAGTAAATATGATTCTTAATCTTGCACTCGACAGAATTGAATCAATGGAACTTGGCAACAAACATGATTATTATGAAGATGAAAATTTTGACCCAGAACAATACTTTGAAAATATTGTAGGTGTGACAAAATATGGGAATACAGAGAAAAACGTACATTTTTGGGTGAGCAAAGAACACACGCCATACGTTATTACAAAACCATTTCATAAATCACAAAAAATCGTAAAACAATACGAAGATGGTTCTGCCGATTTTATGATTCGAGTTATTTGGAACAAAGAATTGATACGTGAATTTTTAGGCTATGGCAACGGGCTGATTGTGAAATCACCTCGATTACTCGTAAAAAGAATTAAAGAACAAACCGAAGGAATGTATAAGAACTATAACGAACAGAAAGAAACTTAATATCACCGTTGGTAACACTATGTATTTTGCCTAACATAACTTAAACATAAAAAAGAAAAATCGGCACACGGTAGAAGCCTTCTTGCACTTGATGTATCAATGCATAATAAAAAAGTATCGGTTAGACCTGCTCGGTCACAATGACAATGAGATTTACAGTCCGATACTCAAATTTGTCAGAGGACGCCAGACCTTAAATGGAATTTCCTCTATCGTTCATTCCTATTGGTACACAGCATACAGGCGATTTTATGCATTGGACAAATTTTTGTAAATTAAGTTGTTCACTAAACCACAGTGCAATTCCGTGGACGTTAGCAAACAACTTGACGAAGCAAAATTATAAGCCAAAGACGCAACCTATTTACGTAGTTATTTTTTTTATAAATAATTGAAGAATAACGAAAAAGCAACGTCAAATTGTACTTTTTTCAATATGAACGGTGGTACATTCGTCAATGAGAATTTTCCTCTTGACCGTGCTTTGACGGTGCTACGAGAAAATTAGACGGTGAACTGACCATAATCCGACAATTTTAGACCGTGAATCAACAAAAAACTGACGAGGAATTGACGGTGATTTGACCTCATACGTCAAATCACAATCAAATCACGGTCAATGCACAGTCCAATCACCGTCGTTTCACAGTCAAATCACGGTCTAAATCGGTCAAATCACAGTCAAGCCACGGTCAAAGCACCGTCAAGAGGATTTTTCCACGAAAATTCCGACAATTGTGGGATTACAATGGCTAAATTTCAGCGACTTATGGATGAGTTTCAACGAAATTTGCGAGAGAATTCCGAGAAAGTTCCGAGACATTTGCATGAATTTTCGCAAATGTCTCGGAAACACACGGAAATGTCGCCCAAACACGTCGAAACACGCCCAAATGTCGTGCAAACACGTCCAAATGTCTTGGAAATGTTCGGGAAATGTCGCGGAAAAAGTCAACAACTTGAAGACAAATCCCTTCACATGCTTTTATAAAAAGTATTTTCTGAAAATTGAATTACGCCCTATGCTTTCCTAAGGTATAATCTATCACCTGCCGATTTGCAATATCCGTTTTTGCCCACTCATATACAATATAAAATCGTCCTGCAACACTTTGCTCCTGATGACCAAGTGATTTTCCTATAACACTTCGGTCAACGCCAATTTTATCAGCATATGTCGCCCATGAATAACGAGCATAATACATAGTTAAATCATCAAAATCAACAAGTTGCCGAAAACTGCGAATGCGTTTTGCTACGTTGTCCTTAAAAGTTTTATAATTTTTATAGTTGTCAGCAAAAGAAAACAAATGCTTTTTCCCTTTGTATTTATTTAACAAATCAAGAGCTTCGGGTTGTAAAGTTATTTCAACTTTCTCTGGTTCAAACCTTTTAATTTTGTTTCGAACAAAAATAATTTTGTTTTTCTTGAGATTTTCAGATGTCCAATAATAAATGTCGTTCAAGTTTGCACCACATAAATAAAAAGATAACAGGAAAACATCACGTGTTTGTTCTTTCAAGACTTCATTTTCTGTAAACGTTAGATTTTTCAATTTATTAAACGACTCAAGGGGGAATTCTTTTTTCGCTTTTCGTACTGACTTTATTTTAAAACTCTTAAACGGATATTTTTCTGTAACTTCATCAGCAATAGCACGATTAAAAATCAAACGCAAATTCCTAAAGTGAATTCCACGAGTATTAATACTTTTACTTTGTTGCTTCCAAGCATACTCCAGATTTCGAAGAACGCCAGATGTAATATCGTCAAAATAAAAATCTTTGCCATTAAAAAAATCAACGAGTAGTTTTAAGGTTTGCTCCAACGACGCACGAGTATTAAACTCGTAATAACCTATTATGGAACGAGCATAATCCATAAATTTCATACCTTTTGATTTTTTTACTTCATCAGAAATGAGATACTTCTTGATTTCTGGTGCATTCATAGAATCAACATTTGTACCTAATCCTTTTAATTTGTCTTTCAAGTTGAGTAACGTTTGTGTTATTTCTTGATTTATCTCCTTTGAATCTTTTTTGTGATATGAAACATACTTGTCGTTATTTCCTTTTAGAAAATACTTTTCAAAACAAAAAAATCCGGAAGTAATGTCACATGTTCGACTTTTGTGAGACAAACAATAAACAATAGGATATTCCCCATCGTTGTTGGTATATTTTTTTGATAGTTTTACGTTAATAACAGCCATAATAAAAATATAAAATATGAAAACATTTAGATTTTTTTTGAGCTCTTCGAGAGCAAAATTGCAATGTTTACCTGAAAACTTACTTGAAAACTTTCTCTTTTTTTCAAATTGATAAGAAAAAATAGAAATCGGGTAACCGCCGTAATAGATAAGGTTTGGAGGGCTATGTGACCGCTTTTTCGGCACAAAAAAAGCATTTACATAGTATAAAACTCGTAAATGCTTGAAAATTAGTGATATTAGCTGTAGCGAGAGGCGGGCATGATCCGCCGACCTCATGATTATGAATCATGCGCTCTAACCAGCTGAGCTACCTCGCCATGATTTCTAAATCGCTTGCAAAAGTAGTTTTTTTTTTTATTCAAACAAATGGATAAAAACTTTTTTATACTCATTCATAAAAAATCTATTTTAAGTATATTTGCAACAGAAACAAAAGACAATGGGTTTCATATCTTCCATATACAATCCTCCGAAACCTCGCGGTTTCCACATGCCTACTCGTTACTACGACAAGCAGAAGGAAGAGCGGGAGCACAGACGCGCCGTCGTTTTACAAGAGGTTAAACTTGAACAAGGCGAAGAACTGCCGAAAGGTACGTTCGTATCGGACCTACACAGAAAATTCGAGAAAAACAAAATTTCAAACCGACGTTCCAAAGACGGAAGCCTGAAAACGCTCGTTTTGCTCGCTTTTCTCATTTTTCTTGGCGTGTACTTTATAATGAGAATGTAGTATGTCCGACATCATCCACCTTTTACCCGATTCCGTAGCAAATCAGATAGCCGCCGGCGAAGTGGTGCAACGACCAGCATCGGTGGTCAAGGAACTTGTGGAGAACGCAATAGACGCTCACGCGACCGACATCACGATTTCGATTGTGGATGCTGGCAGGACAACCATTCAAATCAGCGACAACGGCGTGGGTATGTCGGAAACCGATGCAAGAATGGCGTTTGAACGACATGCAACGTCGAAAATCAAAGATGCGTCGGACATTTTCCATATTCGTTCCATGGGTTTTCGTGGCGAGGCATTGGCATCAATCGCAGCCGTTTCGCAAACGGAACTCAAAACGCGCCAAAAAGATGCCGAATTAGGTACAAAAATCTGCATTGCGGGGAGCAAGATTGAATCGCAGACACCAGCCGCCTGTCCGCAAGGAACGACGTTCACGGTGAAAAATCTT
>JAEEQV010000108.1:0-7484 GCA_016285445.1 Bacteroidales bacterium | reverse complement strand
CCCCTCGTGCATCATCCTGTGAATCATTGGTGAAAGCAAAAACAAAAGTATACTTGCGAGCAAGGCGGCAAGTCCTACTTTGACAAACACGTCTGTGTAGCGAAGCAAATTCACTACCGAACATTTTTCCTCGTCGGAAATGGTTTGTAATGTTTCCTCCGAGATGTAATTTTTGTCAATGGCCGTTTGTAATGCCTGCTGTGCCGATGAAGTTTCGAGTACTTTGGTATAAGATATTGCGTCCGAAAAATCTTCCTGCGAATCGTTGGTTTCGGTAATTTCGTAAGAACTTTCGTCGGTTGTGAGATTTGCTATCCAGCCACCAATTTGAAATGCCAATGACGACGACAAGTACCATGCGCCAATCACCATTCCCACAATCTTTGTCGGTGCCAATCTTGATACCATCGACAAGCCTATGGGCGACAGACACAATTCTCCCAACGTCTGGAACAAATAACTCAAAACCAATAAGATAGCAGGAACGGCGGCAATTTTTAGTATCGTGTCGTTTTCGGCAATGGTCTCAAACGAAATGAATCGCGGAGCTAGTCCCAAAATCAAGAATCCAATGCTTAACAAAAGGATACCGATAGAAAATTTTATCGGCGTTGAAGGTTCTTTTTTCTTGTTTGCCAACGTCATCCACAATACCGAAAGCGGCGAGGCAAAAATGAGGATGAACATAGGGTTCACCGACTGAAACAGCGATGCTGGTATCACACTTCCGAAGAAATTTCGGTTCACGTTTTCGCTTGCAAACAGTGTGAGCGACGAACCGGCTTGCTCAAAGAACGTCCAGAATAACGTAATGAATAACAGCAAGATAAGTATGACAAACAATCTATCGCGTTCAACTTTTTCGCTTCGTAAGGCGATGATGAAAATTAAGCCAAGTATGGAAAGTGACAAGGGGAAGATAATGTAACTCATTATTTCATAATGTTTTACAAGCATTGCTATGCCGAATGTGCTCAACACGCAGAGCGTATAAATCCATATTTCTTTTGAAAGTCCGCAGAATTTTTGTGCCAAACTTCCCTTGTCGGGAATTGTACCGAGCGGACGATATTCCAAGGTCTTTTCTCCTGTTTCTTTGTTGATAGATTCGTGATAATCAATAATATGACCGAATTTCAAGAAGATGAACAATCCTGCCAACATTCCTATTCCCGCGATGGTAAAACCATAGTGCCAACCGTATGTTTCGCCGACAATTCCGCACAAAATCGGCGAGAAAAAAGCACCGAGGTTTACGCTCATATAATAGATGGTGAAACCGCCGTCACGACGAGGATCGTTTTCTTCGTACAAGCCACTCAAAATAATAGGCATGTTCGGTTTGAAAAAACCGTTTCCTACAATAAGGAATGAAAGAGCAAGATACAAGAACATTTCGTTCTCGATTGCCATTAAGAAATGACCGACAGCCATCATAATCGCACCCCATATGACTGCTTTCCGATGACCGAGGAACTTGTCGGCAATCAGTCCGCCTATGAATGGCGACGCATACACCAACGAGCCGTAAGCGGCAAAAATGCCGTAGGCTACGGTTTTGGACGCTTCAAGATTCTGAAATAATTGTTGGATTAAGTAAAGCACCAACAACGCACGCATTCCGTAGTAACTGAATCGTTCCCACATTTCGGTGAAGAACAACACAATCAACGCACGGGGCTGTTTCATTTTTATCGAGTTCATTCCTTCAAATTATTTTATGCAAAAAAAAGAGAATCAAAAAAACTGATTCTCTCCTCCCCTTTTACATTCCCGTATAATTGAACGGTGTAATTTGTCGCAATTCCGCTTTCACTGCTTCGCTTACGTTAAGCGTTTCTATGAAATTGTGGATTGACGTTTCGTTGATGACCTCGTTGGTACGAGTCAATTCCTTCAACGTCTCGTATGGTTTCGGATACCCTTCGCGACGAAGAATCGTTTGTATTGCTTCGGCAACCACAGCCCAGTTTGCTTCCAAATCGGCATGAATGGCAGTTTCGTTCACGAAAATCTTGCCCAAACCTTTTTTCAACGAAGCAAGTGCTATCAATACGTGTCCGTAAGGTACACCCACGTTGCGAAGTACCGTTGAGTCGGTCAAGTCGCGTTGCAGACGAGAAATCGGAAGTTTTGCAGCCAAATGCTCGAACACTGCGTTTGCAATTCCCAGATTACCTTCGGCATTTTCAAAATCAATAGGATTTACCTTGTGCGGCATTGCCGACGAGCCAACCTCGTTTTTCTGGATGCGTTGTTTGAAATAACCCATTGAGATATACTGCCATACGTCCTTGCATAAATCCATCAAAATGGTATTGATGCGTTTTGATGCGTCGAAAAGCGCTGCAAGATTGTCGTAGTGCTCAATTTGCGTTGTCGGGAACGAACGTTCCAAACCAAGGTGGTTTTTCACAAACTCGTTTCCGAATGCGTGCCAGTCCTTGTTAGGATATGCTACGTGGTGAGCGTTGAAATTACCCGTTGCACCACCAAATTTTGCCGAATATGGCACAGCTTTCAGTTGTTTCATTTGTACATTAAGACGAGAAACGAACACGTTGATTTCCTTGCCCAAACGCGTTGGCGTTGCTGGTTGACCATGCGTTTTTGCCAACATTGGAATGTCTTTCCATTCGTCGGCCATTTTTGTCAATGTATCGATTATTTCTTGCAAAGTCGGAATAACTACGTCGTTCATGGCTTCCTTCAAAGACAGAGGAACCGACGTATTGTTGATGTCTTGCGACGTCAAACCAAAATGAATGAACTCCTTGTATTCTTGTAATCCGAGTTTGTCGAATTTATCCTTGATGAAATACTCAACGGCTTTCACGTCGTGGTTGGTGATTTTCTCAGTATCCTTGATTTGCGTGGCGTCGGCTTCCGAAAAATTACGATAAATGTCGCGTAGTTTTTCAAAAACTTGAGAATCAACGTTTTTCAACTGAGGAACTTCCTTGCAAAGAGCGATGAAATATTCAATTTCAACGCGAACACGATAGTTGATCAGGGCAAATTCGGAAAAATAGTTGCCCAAAACTTCGGTTTTGCTTCTGTAACGCCCGTCAATAGGGGAAATAGCCGTAAGAGAATCTAAATTCATAGTTGTAAATTTTGTGTCGCAAAGGTACATAATAAATTGAGAATTGAGAATTGAGAATTAAGATTTCTCGCTATCGCTCGATGACGAGGGGGAATAACACGTAGAGACGTTGCGCGCAACGTCTCTACAATAACATCACGAAATTTATTATCGGACGCCACAATATGACATCCCTACTGTAATCATGGAATTTGTAAAGACGTGCCATGGCGCGTCTCTACAAAACCAAACGAGAAATTATTGTTTTATAAATGTTATGCTTTCGGTATCATTTACCACCAACACATACGTGCCAGTTTTCAACGATAAGACATTTATCTCTGCCGAAAAGCCTACATTTTGCTGCAAAAAAAGTTTTCCTTGCAAATCAAAAATCTTGATTTCGTTGTTGTCGGTGGGCAAGGTTAGGGTTAGAATGTCTTTTACGGGGTTGGGGGAAAGGGAAATTTGGTCGTTTAATGTTGAAACAGATGTATTTCTATTAACGGAATATGTTTTTCCTCGAAATGTAATCTCGTATTGGTCAGCAGTGCAACCATCTATCTTCAATGAATGGAGCGAGAACAAACGATCTTTTGATATAATCCAACCGTCCTCAACATCAGCTTCTAATGAAATGGTATTTTCCTCCATTGTATAGAGTAGCCAGTCACCTCTGCTAAAACAAGGCAATTCCAACGTCCCAGATATGTATAAAACATTCCCTTTCAATTGGAAATGCAGTTCGTCATCAAAACTGTCATCCGAATTTTTATGAGCATTTGACTCTTGTAGTAATGTACTATTTTCGGCATTTAATTCAATAACGCTATAAGGACTATAATAACACTTTTCGTAGGAGGGATTTTGCCATAGCAATTCATTCCCTTTATGAACACACAGCAACCCTGTGTAGTCTGGCGCTCCAGAAACACCCCTATCCCAATCCACATATCCTATTTCATCAATAATAGAACCGACAAGTTCCTTTACATATGGATATTCTGCCTCTCCTGTTTCGTACAAATGATAATAGTTGTATTTAGGAACTTGTTGACCTAAAATAGTTAAAGAATCAACCTCAATGTAATAATATTCATCCTTTTCTGGTTCTATGTTAAAGTCTAAACAAGCTCTCTCTGTTGTTTCTCCTTTCGCTATACGATAAACTTTTTTTCCATTTTCTCTATAATAGCCAAGTTCGTCCCAAGTTTTCCCATTATCTTTCGATTCAAACATCTTTTTGTAATGCACATCATTTATAACGGTGTCACCAAAGTATTTTTTTCGTGTGGTTACTCTATACGAAGGCCCTTGAAACTCTGAACTACGGACTGTGAGATACGACCATTCCATATCGTCGTCAACAAAAGAGAAATTTTCTTGTGAAAAAGATATTTCGGCAAGAAATATAGTTAACAATAGGTATAGTATTTTTTTCATATCGGAAATCTTTAGTTTACAAAGATAAGTTAATTTGGCATAAACGGATTTACAACATTGATTTTTTTAATTGTGGTAAAATAATTTCTCGCTATCGCTTGAAATGACGGGGTAGGGAAATAAAACGTAGAGACGATGTGCACATCGTCTCTACCATAACATCACGGATTAAATGTAGAGACGTCACATTGTGGCGTCTCTACAAAACCAAACGAAAAATTATTGTTTTATAAATTCCGAATGGAGCAATGCGAAATGAGGAATCTTTTATGAAATAACCGTGAGTTTTAATTCTTAATTTTTAACTCGTAATTCTTAAATCTTCATTTTTATCGTATTTTTGCCACGTAAGAAATACGATTATGCTGACAATAAAAAATTTACATGCGTCTGTTGATGGCAAGGAGATTCTCAAGGGTATCAATCTAACCGTGAATCCAGGGGAAATCCACGCTATAATGGGGCCGAACGGTTCGGGAAAAAGTACGCTTTCGAGTGTGCTTGCGGGACGCGACATATATGAAGTTACCGAAGGTGAAGTTACGTTTAACGGAAAAGATTTGCTGAAACTTTCTGCCGACCAGCGTGCGTGTGAGGGATTGTTCCTTGCATTCCAGTATCCGGTGGAGATTCCGGGCATTTCGATGACGAATTTCATGAAAGCGGCGATAGATGCGAAATGTGCATATTTGGGCATTGAACCACCGTCGCCTACCGAGTTTTTGAAGATGATGAAGAAAAACAGCGAACTCGTGGGTTTGCCTAACAAACTTTCAGGTCGTTCGGTAAACGAAGGTTTTTCGGGAGGTGAGAAAAAGAAAAACGACATATTCCAGATGGCAATGTTGGAGCCGAAACTTGCAATTCTCGACGAAACCGACAGCGGACTTGACATTGACGCCTTGCGAATCGTGTCGGAAGGCGTGAACAAGCTCAAAACTCCCGACAATGCTTATATCGTGATTACTCACTATCAGCGATTGTTGGATTACATTGTTCCCGACGTGGTGCATATTCTGTACGACGGACGGATTATCAAGACGGGCGACAAATCGCTTGCGTTGGAATTGGAAGAAAAGGGCTACGAATGGATTACAAAAAATAGTGCTGAATGGGAAAAGTAACAGAGTCACAAGTTCTGAGCCAGTCGTTTCCTGATATTTCGTTCGACGAGGTGTATGTGCTCTCAAACGGCACGGTGAATGGCGAACACGCAGATTCGTTCCCGTTGCAAGGCGAGAAATTGACGATTGGCGTTTGCTTTTGCGACACGCAATCATTCAGTTACACTCTGACGATAGCCGAAAATTCCCATATCAATTTGTATGTGTGCGGCGAGGATGGTTCGTGCGGCGAATTACAGATTTTGTGTGGTGAACGTTCAGAATGTAATCAAATCGTAATACAACAAAATACAACGCAACAAACATATACTATCAATCAACAAAAGGATTCATTCTACAAAGCAGGATTCTTTCTGTTGAACGGCAAGAAAAATGTTATCAATTTAGTCGTGAATAAAGAATCCGAACAGGCAAATACCGATTTGTATGGCGTGTTTATGCCTATGCAAGATGAGATACACGAAATTATTACTCGGGTAAACCACGATGCACCTGAATGCGAGACGAACGAATTATTCCGTGGCATTGCCGACGACAACGGAGAAGGAACGTTTTCGGGTTTGATTTACGTTGCAAAAGATTCGCAAAAGACAAGCGCCAAGCAACAAAACAGAAACATTTTGTTATCGAAAAATGCACGAATTCACAGCGAACCACAGTTGGAAATATATGCCGACGATGTGATTTGCAACCATGGAAGCAGTACGGGGCAAATTGACGCCGAAGCATTGTGGTATATGCAGGCTCGGGGAATTGACAAAATTACCGCAACTAAATTATTAGTCGGTGGTTTTGCGAACGATGTGCTGGAGAAAATCTCCGACGAAAAGATACGAGATTTTGTCAGTAGAAAAATCAATGAAAAACTAATTAAAGGTTACTGATTAAAATTCATCTATAAAACAGGTTAATTCATCGATCTTACATGAAAAAATATAGGGTTTTTACAATTTTAACTGTCTAAGGTCTTAGTAAATTATTTTAATACAAAATACAATGAAAAAAGTTTTTCTTCTTATTGCAAGTATTGCGTTCGCAATAACATCTTTTTCACAAAATTATCCGTTCCCTATGAACGAAAGTGGTTATTCGTATCCATACGGAATTGTACCCTCGACTGTTTCAAACTCGACGATTCAGTCAAAGTTCAAGGCATGGGAAAATGCCATGTGGGACGAAAGCGGGAATCTTGGTCGTATTAAATATGACGATGGAACTTCTACCGTAAGCGAGGGTATTGCATACGGTATGTTGATTTACGTGTATATGGCGAATGCAACCAACACGCAATGTCAAGACCACTTTGATAAATTGTATGCATATTATAGAAATTTTGATGACGGGAAAGGTTTAATGCATTGGAAGATAACAGGTTTTAACTCTGTTTTAGAAAGAAACGCTGCTACCGACGCTGATTTGGATGTGGCTTTGGCGCTTTGTTTAGCCGCAAAACAATGGGGCTCTTCCTCAAGATATAATTATGCAACTGAAGCAGAAACGTTATTGTCGAAAATTTATCAATATGAGACATCAAATCACAATGGTTTACGAGTATTCAAACCTGGTGATTCATGGGACAACAACGGTAACCCTTGTTACTTTACCATGGCTTCGGTTGGCGTGTTCAAGCAAGCACAAGAAGAGTTAGGTTTCACTACTACAAAAGACTGGGCTACGGTATATGACGATGGTCATACCTATTTGGAGAAATCGGAACGTAACGGTTTGTGGGCAAACTGGACTGATTGGTCTTCAAATTATGCTCCTGACAGCACAGGAGGCGATGGTGATACTTTTGGTTGGGATGCGTGTCGTGTGCCTTGGAGAATTGG
>JAEEQV010000107.1:0-7548 GCA_016285445.1 Bacteroidales bacterium | reverse complement strand
TGAACTAAATTCCCACGAATATGCCATAGTTGTTGAACCAATCACAAGCATCAAAACCGAACCGACAGTGACCTCAATGGATTTGGCGACAATACACGGCGGCATCAAAGTGAAAATCATCGAAGAAGCCTTTGGCTGGCTCAAAGTTGAATTGGGCAACGGCAAAGAAGGCTGGATTATGAAAGAATATATTGAACGGATTTAAATTTCTCTATTTGCAATACTCTCCTTTCACCATACATTATTATTAAACAAATTCAAATTGTTTAATAATTCGTTAATACAAAAAGCGACAAACGTCGTGTTTTCCAAAAAAAATCGTACTTTTGTAAGGATTGAAAAAATTAAGCAATGGCGGAATTTTCGCAGGAAGAAAAAGATAATATAGAATTTCAGTTTAACGAAATTTTAAGAAATTCTCCGAAATGCAGAAAAGACGAGGAAACCCTCGCCTTGGTTCGCAAAGCGTTTGACCTTGCCAACGAAGCACACTACGGCGTTCGTCGCAAGTCTGGCGAACCATACATTCTGCACCCTATTGCCGTTGCAAAAATCGCCTCGGAAGAAATTGGTCTTGGTGCCACATCTATTATTTGTGCCCTTCTGCACGACGTGGTTGAAGACACCGACACCACACTCGAAGACATAAACGATATGTTCGGACCGAAAGTGGCACAAATCGTCGATGGTCTGACGAAAATCCGCGGTGTGTTGAAAAACAAGGAAGGTCAAGCCGAAAATTTCAGAAAAATCATTTTCACCTTGTCGGAAGACATTCGTGTCATTATGATTAAACTTGCCGACCGTCTGCACAATATGCGCACGTTGGATTCTATGTCGCCCGACAAGCAACAACGCATAGCCGAAGAAACCAAAACGCTCTTTGTGCCTCTTGCTGAACGACTTGGTTTCAACAAAATAAAACGTGATTTGGAAGATTTATGCTTAAAATACCTTGAACCAGAAGCATATTACGACATTCTTCATAAATTACGCGGAAGCGAAAAAAAACGCGTTCACTACCTCAATCGTTTCATGATTCCGATTATGATGATTTTGGAGCAGAACAACATTAACTACAACGTTTCAAGTCGCTCAAAATCAATTGCTTCCATTTATGCAAAAATGAAACGTAAGAACCTTACGTTTGAAAATATCTACGACGTTTTTGCGGTCAGAATTATTTTGAAAGACGTTGCCCACGAAGATGAAAAAGCCCTTTGTTGGCGTGTATATTCTTATATAACAGACATTTACACTCCAAATCCGGAACGATTGCGAGACTGGATTTCCACTCCCAAAGATAATGGCTACGAATCGTTGCAGACAACGGTGATGGGTCCTGACGGAACATGGGTCGAGGTGCAGATTCGAACAGAAAGAATGGACGAAATTGCCGAATTGGGATATGCGGCTCACTGGAGATACAAAAACGTTGAAGGTCAGGAACAAAGCCAATTTGAGGTTTGGCTTAAAAAAGTACGGGCTTCATTGGAAAGTCCCGACGAGAATGCATTGAAATTCTTGGACGAATTCAAGATGAACTTGTATTCCTCCGACATATTTGCCTTCACGCCCAAAGGCGAAATGCGCCGCTTCCCTATTGGTGCCACGGCCCTGGACTTTGCATACGACATACATTCCAAGATTGGCGACCACGCAATTGGAGCAAGAATCAACAAACAAAAAATCGTCGCTCTCGATTATAAACTGAAAAGTGGCGACCAGGTGGAGATTCTTACTTCGGAAACGCAGACACCACAACGAGAGTGGCTTGATTTCATTGCGACGGCAAAAGCGAACAATGCATTACAACAAGCCTTGAAAAACGAGAAAAAGATAGACACGCTCCGTGGGCAACAAATCGTGGAACGCTTGTTAGAAGAAAAAGAAATTCCAAACACCGACACTGTCATCACCAAATTGGTGCAAGGTTACGGCGTAGTCGATAAAAACGAATTATTTGAGAAATTTGGTGCAGGCGAACTCGACAAGGAAAAATTCGTGGAATTTGCTATGCAAAAACGTAAGAAGAAGAAAATCCTGTTTTGGGGGCTGAAACTATTTGACACGGAAGAAAGCAACACGACGCAAAACGAGGACCCAAGCACAAAAGTCTTACAAAACTCCACACATTATACGATTGCCGACTGTTGTCACCCTATTCCAGGCGATTCGGTGATTGGTTTTAAGACCGACGACGGATACGAAATTCACAATCAGAATTGTCCGATTGCAATTGAAAAGCAACTGACGCAAAAAGCCGAAAAAATCAAATGGATTAGTCGTCACGAACAAGTATTCCTGACCTCGATTTTAATTAAGGGTAAAGACCGAATCGGCATACTTAACGAGATTTCTGCTGTAATTGCTCACCAATTGAATGTAAACATTCGTACCGTACACATTGAAACCGTAGAAAAAGAGTTTACCGCATATTTTGACCTCTATATTCATGACACACAACAACTTAATACGATAATGATGTCGTTACAGAAGTTGAAAAGCGTTGAAAAAGTGCAAAGAATTGAACAACGCAGCTTTACCGTAAACAAAACAAAATCAACAAAATAGCATTTGTTGAAAATAATTAGCAACTTTCCTACCTTTTTTGTATAGTTAAAAGCAAATTATAACTATATTTACAAGGTTTTTGAATTATATAATAATAGCAAAATAGAATGAATACAAAATGTAATGGTAAGTCGGCCGACGTATTGTTGGGACTACAATGGGGCGACGAAGGGAAAGGTAAAATCGTAGATGTTTTAACACCGAAATATGACATTATCGCACGTTTTCAAGGTGGTCCGAATGCTGGTCACACTTTGGTTTTCAATAATGTAAAACACGTGCTCCACACGATTCCGTCGGGCGTGTTCCGTCCAAATGCAATCAATATTATTGGAAACGGCGTGGTAATAGATCCATTCATCTTCAAGGAAGAAGTTGACAAACTTGCGGCACAAGGCATTGAGGTAAAGAAGACGGTGATTATCTCTACCCGCGCCCACATTATTCTTCCGTCACACAAGGCTTTGGACGAGGCATACGAAAACTCAAAAGGCGCAAACAAAATCGGTTCGACGAAAAAAGGTATTGGTCCTACATACACCGACAAAATCGCACGAACTGGCTTGCGCGTTGGTGACTTGCTCAACAATTTCGAGGAAAAATACAACCAATGCAAACAAACGCATTTGAATATTCTTAAAAATTACGAATACACTTTCGACATTGATGCATACGAAAAAGACTGGTTCGAAGGCATAAAACTCATTCAGTCATTGCAGATTGTTGACACAGAATTTTATGTAAACGACGCGTTGAATTCAGGCAAGACAATCTTGTGCGAAGGGGCTCAAGGAACATTGTTGGATATAGAATTCGGCTCATATCCTTTTGTGACTTCATCGAACACGATAACCGCTGGAGCCTGTACAGGACTTGGACTTGCGCCAAGCAAGATAGGAGAAGTGTTTGGAATTTTCAAGGCATATTGTACACGTGTCGGCAGTGGTCCATTCCCTACCGAATTATTTGACGAAACTGGCGAAACGCTTCGTCAAAATGGTGGCGAATTTGGTGCTACGACAGGTCGTGCCCGTCGTTGTGGTTGGTTGGACTTGGTTGCATTGAAATATGCTATCATGTTGAATGGCGTTACGCAATTGTTCATGATGAAAATCGACGTGATGAACGATTTCGATACCATTAAAGTTTGTACGGCATACAAATATAAAGGTCAAACAATCAATTACTTGCCTAACGATTTGGAAAATGCAGAGCCAATCTATACTGAATTCAAAGGTTGGAAACAAGAATTGACGACGACGAACTTTGCAGATTTGCCAAAAGAAATCAAGGACTATATTGAATTTATAGAAAAAGAGACAGGAGTTCCTGTAAAAATCGTTTCAGTAGGTCCCGACAGAAACAAAACAATTTTTAGATAAGATGAAACCATGAACTGCTCCGTCACACACAAAGGTATCGTCAAATCAGTCGCTGACGATATGATTACCGTAGCAATTGCTACGGAATCGGCGTGTGGAGATTGTCATGCAAAAAACATCTGTGGTTTCATTGAAATATCGGAAAAAGTAGTACACGTTCAAAACAACAACTACAAAAACATAAACATCGGCGATGAAGTCCATGTATCAATGGATTCTTCGTTAGGAACTCAAGCGGTGGTATGGGCATACATACTGCCGCTTGTTATTCTTGTCGCTACCCTATTCATCGGTCTGCAATTTTCTAACGAATTGATAGCCACGGCGATAGCACTCACATTTGTTGTTTGCTATTATGTGGTTTTATATAAAAAGAATAACCTGTTGGAACGAAAATTCTCGTTCTCGCTAATACAATAACAATATGACGATAGTACATTCCATATTACTTCTCTGCATAATCGGCGTAATAGCAGGTTTTGCATTGTATTTCGTCGCAAAGAAATTTAAGACGGATGAAAATCCCCTCTATGGCGAAGTAGAATCGATGTTGCCCGGAGCAAACTGCGGTGGTTGCGGATTCCCCGGCTGCAAGAAATTTGCACAGATGCTTGTCGATTCCCCATCGCTCGAAGGATTGAATTGTACAGCAGGAGGTTCGGAGACAATGAACAAAATTGGAGAATTTCTTGGCAAATCTGTACAGAATGCCGAATTGCGTGTTGCCGTGGTAAAATGTAAAGGGTCGTGCGACAAACGGCCAAAGACGGTAAATTTTGAAGGAATTTCGTCGTGTGCTTTTGTCGCAACGCAAATTTCGAGCGACACGGGCTGTTCATTCGGCTGTATCGGTTTGGGCGACTGCGAAAGAGCGTGTCAGTTTGGCGGAATCAAAATCAATCCTGAAACGAAACTGCCAGAATTTGATTCTAAAATATGTACTGCCTGCGGTCAATGTGCTGAAGTTTGTCCACGTCATATAATTGAACTACGCAAGACGAACAAAAAAGATATGAAAATCTACGTCGGCTGTTCCAACAAAGACAAAGGTGCCGTTGCCCGTAAAGCATGTACCGCCGCCTGCATAGGTTGTGGAAAATGTGCGAAAGTCTGTGCAAACGAGGCAATTACCGTCACGGATTTCTTGGCATACATCGACCCTGAAAAGTGTAAACTCTGTAGGAAATGTGTTGAAGAATGTCCTACAGGTGCGATTATAGAAACAAACTTTCCTCCTCGAAAGAAGAAAGAAGAAACAACAAACTAAATCTTTTTGCGTATGAAAACCTTCCATATTGGTGGTATCCACCCGAAAGAAAACAAACTGTCAAAAGGTAAAAAGATTGAGATTGCTCCTCTCCCACAGGTTGTAACAATACCTATGGCGCAACATATCGGCAAGCCGGCAAATCCCATAGTGGCTGTTGGCGACACGGTAAAAGTAGGAACAAAAATCGGCGAAAGCAGCGGATTTGTTTCTGCCAACATTTTTTCTTCGGTTTCTGGAACGGTCGAAAAGATTGATTTTTTCCCAAATATCGCCGGATTCAAGCAACAGATGATTGTCATCAAAAGCGATGGAACCGACACGTGGGAAAATACTATTGATCGTACCGACACGATTGTGAACAATATGGATTTCACCGCCGACGAGATTAAGGCAAAAATCACCGAAGCAGGCATTGTAGGAATGGGCGGTGCCACATTTCCACTTGGAGTGAAACTATCACCTCCTCCGGGCATCGTAATCGACACACTTCTGATAAACGGTGCGGAATGCGAGCCGTATCTGACCGCCGACCACGCTCTTATGCTTGAGAAAGCCGAAGAGATATGCATCGGCGTTGAATTGTTGAAAAAAGTGTTGAACGTTTCTACTGCAAAAATTGGCATTGAAAACAACAAACCCGATGCAATAGAAAATATGACTAAAACCGCTGCAAAATTCAGCGGAATTGAAGTTGTGCCCCTTAAAGTGAAATATCCGCAAGGAAGCGAAAAACACCTTATCCAGGCATTGACAGGTCGCGAAGTTCCGTCGGGACAACTCCCAGGTTCAATCGGATGCGTGGTAAGCAACATTGCCACGACATTTGCCGTTTACGAAGCCGTTGAAAAAAACAAACCCTTGTTTGAACGCGTTGTAACTGTTACAGGCACGGCTTTGCAAAATCCGTCGAATTTATTGGTGCGTATGGGAACAAGCACTGCAAATGTGCTTGCAGCTGTTGGCGGAATGCCCGAAAATACGGCAAAAATCATTTCCGGCGGCCCTATGATGGGAAAAGCAATCCAAAACCTTGACGTTCCAATAATGAAAGGCTCTTCAGGCGTTTTGTGCATGACCGAGGCAGAAGCCCATCGCAAGAAAGAAAGCAACTGCATCCGTTGTGGTCGTTGCGTTGACGGCTGTCCAATGGGATTGGAACCCTATTTATTGTATGCATTGTCAAAAAAGAATATGATTGCAGAATTGAACGAGCATAACATCCGCGACTGTTTTGAATGTGGCTCTTGTTCGTTCTCCTGCCCTGCACACAAACCGTTGCTCGACTATATTCGATTAGGAAAGGCAAACGTTATGCAAATGATTAAAAAAGAAGAGGCTGCAAAAGCACAACAACAAGAAAAGAAATAACTTTAAAGATTTAGAGATATGTTAACAGTTTCTCCATCTCCTCATTATCAATCAGATACGAACACACGAAAATTGATGTGCAACGTACTGATTGCCCTTCTTCCCGCTTGTATATTTTCAATCGTGGTATTTGGCATTTCTGCCTTGATTTCAATGCTCACGGCTGTTATTTCCTGCGTATTCTTTGAATTTGCCATAAACAAATGGTTGTTCAAAAACGAGGAATATTCCATAAAAGACTGTTCGGCAATCATTACGGGCGTGCTTCTCTCCTTCAACCTGCCAAACACCTTGCCGATATGGATGGTTATTATTGGTAGTTTGGTTGCTATCGGCATTGCAAAAATGTCGTTTGGCGGTTTGGGATGCAACATTTTCAACCCAGCCTTAGTTGGTCGTGTATTCTTGTTGGTTTCGTTCCCTGCCGACATGACCACGTGGACAAAAGTGCAGGATTATTCGGTTGACGGCACGACAGGCGCCACGCCGCTCGGTTTGATAAAAGAAAGCATAAAAAGCGGTAAAATGCTCACCGACATTGACTTACCAACAGTACAAGATATGGTTTTCGGTAACATCGGCGGTAGTTTGGGGGAAATCTCCGTTATGGCACTTTTGATTGGAGGAATCTATTTATTATGTACCAGAACTATCACGTGGCACATTCCTGTGAGCGTGTTAGGCTCAATGTTCATACTATCGGGAATTATGTATGCCGTAAATCCTGAACTGAATGCCAGCCCGTTGTTGCACATCTGTTCGGGAGGTGCAATGCTCGGAGCAATTTTCATGGCGACAGACTATTCAACATCGCCAATGACAAGTTTGGGAAAAATACTATTTGGTATCGGTATCGGAGTATTGACAATCGTTATCCGAAGATATGGAGCATATCCAGAAGGAATGTCGTTTGCCATATTGATTATGAATGCGGTAGTTCCCCTACTCAATAAA
>JAEEQV010000106.1:0-7722 GCA_016285445.1 Bacteroidales bacterium | reverse complement strand
TATGCTTTGGCACGGCCATAAACATCATCAGATTTGATTGTCAAGATTTCTTGCAGAATATTTGATGCACCGAATGCTTCGATAGCCCAAACCTCCATTTCACCGAAACGCTGACCACCAAATTGTGCCTTACCACCAAGAGGTTGTTGCGTAATCAATGAGTACGGACCGATTGAACGAGCATGCATCTTATCATCAATCAAGTGACCCAATTTCAACATATAAATCACGCCGACTGTTGCAGGCTGGTCAAAACGTTCACCTGTTCCACCGTCGTAGAGATATGTTTTACCGAAATCAGGAACTCCTGCTCTACCTGCTGCACGGGCAACTTTATCAGCTTCACGTGTTTCTTTCGTAATATCTTCCAAAGAAGCACCATCAAAAATCGGTGTAGCATAGTTCTTGCCAAGTTCTTTTCCTGCCCAGCCCAATACTGTTTCGTAAATCTGTCCGATGTTCATACGAGAAGGCACACCAAGAGGGTTCAAAACGATATCTACAATGCTACCGTCAGCCAAGAACGGCATATCTTCGTCGCGTACGATACGTGAAACAATACCTTTGTTACCGTGACGACCAGCCATCTTATCACCAACTTTCAACTTACGTTTTTGAGCGATGTATACCTTAGCCAACTGCATGATTCCTGATGGCAATTCATCACCTACAGAAATTGCATATTCCTTACGTTTATATTCGCCTTCATACTCTTTCTGCTTTTTGCAGTAATTATGAAGCAAGATAGAAACCAAGTCATTCTTAGCATTATCGGTAGTCCATTTTTCGGTTACAACTGATGTGTAATCTTCAATGTCGTTCAATTCACGTTGCGTGAATTTCTTGCCTTTTGGTATCAAGACATTGCCGGCATAATCTTTCACACCTTGTGACGTTTTACCTTCAACTAATTTGAACAAACGTTGTACAAGATCTTCTTTCAATTTCTTGCTTTGTTCGTCATATTCTTTCTTGTAACCTTCCAAGATTGGCTTGTCGTTAGCTTTTGCTTTTCTATCCTTTACGCTACGGATGAACAATTTCTTGTCGATTACCGTACCATATAATGATGGACGAGCCTTCAACGAAGCGTCTTTCACATCACCAGCTTTTTCACCGAAGATAGCACGCAACAATTTTTCTTCTGGAGTTGGATCAGATTCACCTTTTGGAGTAATCTTACCAATAAGGATGTCACCAGGTTTTACCGTAGCACCGATGCGAATCAAACCATTTTCGTCAAGATTCTTGATAGCATCTTCGCTTACGTTAGGAATATCGGATGTAAATTCCTCAATACCACGTTTTGTGTCGCGAACTTCAAGAATATGCTCGTCAATGTGGATTGACGTCATTATATCTTCACGAACGACTCTTTCTGAGATCACGATAGCATCCTCGAAGTTGTAACCCTTCCAAGGCATGAATGCGACCTTCAAGTTACGTCCTATAGCCAATTCGCCGTTTTGAGTAGAATAACCTTCTGTCAAGCATTGACCTTTTACGACACGTTCGCCTTTCACAACGATTGGACGAAGGTTCACACACGTATTCTGGTTTGTTTTTCTAAACTTGATGATAGGATATACGGTCAAGTTGCTGTCGAAACTTACGAAATCCTCATCAGCAGTTCTATCGTAACGAACACGAATTTCGCGAGCATCAACATATTCTACAACACCGTCGCCTTCAGCCATAACTTGGATACGAGAATCTTGACAAACTTGTCTTTCAATACCCGTACCAACGATTGGAGCCTCAGCTCTCAATAGAGGAACTGACTGGCGCATCATGTTAGAACCCATCAATGCACGGTTAGCATCGTCGTGTTCCAAGAACGGGATCAATGAAGCCGCAATAGAAGCGATTTGGTTAGGTGCGACTTCCATCAACGAAATTTCTTCTGGAGAAGCGATAGGGAAATCGGCTTCCAAACGAGCTTTCACTCTGCTATTTGCAATTTCTCCATTTGCCTTCAATTCCGTATCGGCTTGTGCAATCGTTTGACCATCTTCCTCTTCGGCACTCAAATAAACAACGCCTTCGTCAGATAAATCAACCTTACCATTATTAACCTTTCTATATGGAGTTTCAATGAAACCAAGTTCATTAACTCGAGCAAAAACGCACAAAGAAGAAATCAAACCGATGTTCGGACCTTCAGGCGTTTCGATTGGACAAAGACGACCATAGTGTGTATAGTGAACGTCACGTACCTCAAAACCAGCTCTTTCACGAGAAAGACCGCCAGGACCAAGGGCTGACAAACGACGTTTGTGCGTCATTTCACCAAGCGGGTTCGTCTGATCCATAAATTGAGAAAGCTGATTCGTTCCGAAGAATGAATTGATTACCGAAGATAATGTCTTGGAATTGATCAATTCAATTGGAGTAAACACCTCGTTATCGCGAACATTCATTCTTTCACGAATTGTTCTTGCCATACGAGCCAAACCAACACCAAATTGATTATGTAATTGCTCGCCAACTGTTCTCACGCGACGGTTGCTCAAGTGATCAATATCGTCAACGTCAGCCTTTGAGTTAATCAAATTGATAAGATATTTGATAATCTCAATAATATCTTTTTTCGTCAAGACTCTTGTCGTCTCTTTTTCCTCATTAGCTGGTAAGTCGCTATACAATTTCGTATTGATTCTATAACGGCCAACCTCTCCTAAGTCATATCGTTTATTAGAGAAGAACAAGTTTGTTATAATCTCGTGAGCAGCTAACTCATCAGGAGCTTCTGCGTTTCGTAGCTGACGATACACATAGAATATTGCCTCTTTTTCAGAGTTACAAGGGTCTTTTTGTAATGTATTATAAATAATGTCGTAATCGGAAGCGTTTTGATCCTCTTTATGAAGAAGAATCGTTTTTTGTCCCGAATCAAGAATCATTTCAATATGTTCTTTTTCGATAACAACTTCACGTTCGACAATAATTTCATTTCTTTCTATTGAAACAACCTCGCCGGTATCTTCATCTACGAAGTCTTCAATCCAAGATTTCAATACTCTTGCAGCGAGTTTTCTGCCTTCAACCTTTTTCAATCCAGCTTTGGTAACCTTTACCTCCTCTGCCAAACCGAAAATTTCTAGAATGTCCTTATCACTCTCGAAACCGATTGCACGCAACAAGGTTGTTACAGGTAATTTCTTTTTACGGTCGATGTAAGCGTACATCACGCCATTGATATCTGTTGCAAATTCAATCCAAGAACCCTTGAACGGAATAATACGAGCAGAATACAATTTTGTACCATTTGTATGGATACTCTGACCAAAGAAAACACCCGGAGAACGATGTAATTGAGATACAACGACACGTTCTGCACCATTTATGACAAACGTTCCACGAGGGGTCATAAACGGTATTGTACCAAGATACACATCTTGTACGACTGTTTCAAAATCCTCATGTTCAGGATCTGTACAATATAATTTTAACTTCGCTTTAAGAGGGATGCTGAAAGTCAAACCTCTGTCAAGACACTCTTCGATTGAATATCTTGGTGGATCCAATTGGTAATCAAGAAATTCCAATACGAAATTATTGCGGGTATCAGCAATAGGGAAATTTTCGTTAAAAACCTCGCTTAACCCTTCACTTTTACGTTCTTCCTGTGTTGAATCTACTTTGAAGAACTCGTTAAACGACTTCAACTGAATTTCTAAGAAATCAGGATAGTCAAATTTGTTTTTAATTTTTGAGAAGCTATATCTTTCCTTTGTCTTCATCGCGAACAGTTGAATATATTGAACCTTTTTGTATGATAAAAGGTTTTAGCCACTTTTCGTAGCTAAAACCCTGAGATTTATAAGATTAGTATATCTTATTTCAGTTCAACTTCTGCTCCAGCTTCTTCTAATTGTGCTTTAATTTTTTCAGCTTCGTCTTTAGAAACTTTTTCTTTTACAGCTTTAGGAGCTTGGTCGCAAATGTCTTTTGCTTCTTTAAGTCCAAGACCTGTAAGTTCTTTAACTACTTTTACAACTTGAAGTTTAGCTGCACCTGCTGATTTCAAAATTACATCGAATTCTGATTTTTCTTCAGCTGCTGCTGCACCACCTGCTGCTGGAGCTGCTGCTACTGCAACTGCTGCTGCTGCTGGTTCGATACCGTACTCTTCTTTAAGAATGTCAGCTAATTCTTTTACGTCTTTTACGCTAAGATTTACTAATTCTTCTGCTAATGCTTTTAAATCTGCCATGACTTTAAAAATTTAAATTGTTACTTACTTTATTATTATTTACTTTCTTTTTCTGATAATGTTTTTACGATGCCAGCAAGAGTAGTCTTTCCTGATTCCAAAGAAGACAATACTTGTTGCATTGGTGATTGAAGAAGTGTAATGATGTCTCCAATAAGTTCTGCCTTGGATTTGATTGTAGCCAACGTATCCAATTGGTCGTCGCCAATGTAAATACATTGTTCTGCAAAGGCACCTTTAAGAACAGGTTTTTCTTTACCAGCCTTACGAAGTTCCTTGATCATTTTAGCAGGAACGTTAGCTGTCTTACAGAATAAAACAGATGTCGTGCCTTTTAAAACGCCATAAAGTTCTTCGAAATCGCCTTCAACTTGTTCTAAGGCTTTCTTTAAAAGAGTATTCTTTACAACAACGATTTCAATACCGTTTTCAAAACATTTTCTACGAAGTGCTGAAGTTTCTTCTGCATTCAATGCTTCGATGTCAGCGATGTAGAAATGACTATTCTCGTTAATCTTGCTAACGATACTTTCAACTATATCTCTTTTTTGTGCTATATCCATAACAATCCTCGCTTTACAATTACATTAATGATTTTGTATCTACTTGAATGCCCGGACTCATAGTAGAAGAAATATAGATGCTTTTTACGTATGTTCCCTTCGCAGACACTGGTTTCAATTTGTTAACCATGTTAACGAATTCTTTCGCATTGTCAACGATAGCTTCAGGTGAGAACGAAGCTTTTCCTATCGAAGTATGAATGATACCGAACTTGTCAACCTTGAAGTCGATTTTACCAGCTTTTACTTCGGCTACAGCTTTTGCTATATCCATAGTAACTGTTCCACTTTTAGGGTTTGGCATCAAACCACGAGGTCCAAGAACTTTACCAAGAGCACCGATTTTTGCCATGATTGTCGGCATAGTGATGATAACATCTACGTCGGTCCAACCACCTTTGATTTTTTCTACATATTCGTCAAGACCGTAGAAATCTGCTCCTGCTTCTTGAGCTTCTTTTTCTTTATCTGGAGTACAAAGAACCAATACACGTACTTGTTTACCTGTTCCGTGAGGAAGGGTAACAACACCACGTACCATTTGGTTTGCTTTCTTAGGGTCAACACCCAAGCGAATGTCCATATCTACCGAAGCATCGAATTTAGTAGTGGTAATTTCCTTTACTAATTTAGCTGCTTCATCAATAGTGTAGGCCTTACCTTTCTCTATTTTTTCGAGAGCGATTTTTCTATTTTTTGTTAGCTTCATCTTTCAAACGTTTTAGAGAGTCGGTTTTTCACCTTCTACTGTTATACCCATGCTACGTGCCGTACCAGCAACCATCTCCATACCTGCAGCAACTGTGAAACAGTTCAAGTCAGGAAGTTTTGCCTCAGCAATAGCTTTTACTTGATCCCAAGTTACACTCGCAACTTTTTTTCTGTTTGGTTCAGCAGAACCACTCTTTACTTTTGCTGCTTCCAACAACTGTACTGCTACTGGAGGAGTTTTAACAACAAACGTAAATGATTTGTCTGAATACACAGTAATGATTACAGGAAGTACCTTACCTGCTTGATCCTGTGTCTTAGCGTTGAACTGCTTACAGAAATCCATAATGTTTACACCCTTTGCACCAAGAGCTGGTCCAACTGGAGGTGATGGATTTGCAGCGCCGCCTTTAATCTGTAGTTTGATTAAACCTGCTACTTCTTTTGCCATAATGCTTTTTTATTATTTATTAAGATTCTTTTTCAACTTGCATAAATCCTAATTCGAGTAGTGTTTTTCTACCGAAGACCTTAACTTCAACAGAAAGTTTCTTCTTTTCTTCGTTGACTTTTTCAACAGTTCCAGAGAAACCGTTGAATGGTCCGTCGGTAACTTTCACAACTTCGCCAACTACGAAAGAGACTATAGTTTCATCCTCACTTTCGGCAAGTTCGTCGACTTTGCCCAATATACGATTGACTTCTGCCAATCGCAAAGGCATAGGTGCACCACCATGACGTTCAGCCGTTAAGAATCCTATAACTCCGTCTATGTTGTTTATGGTTCCCGCAATATTAATTTTTTCTCCTCCCACGTTAGCTTCAAGAACTGCTTCTATCAAGACATAACCAGGAAGATATGTTCTTTCTTTTGTTACTTTTTTTCCGTTTTTCGCCTGCACTACTTTCTCCGTAGGGATAAGTACCTGCGAAACATAGTCCTCCAAGTGACTACGTGATATTTCATACATAATCCTTTCTTGGACCTTCTTTTCTTTACCGCTCATCGCCTTAACGACGTACCACTTTTTTCCTACTTCTGCCATCGTCAAATAAATTAGCGTAATAAATGGTAGATACCATCTTTCATTATTAAAGAGAAAGAGAAATCCATTACTAAAACTATCAGTGCAATAATAAAGGTTGCAACTAACACGACAACGGCACTTGATTGCAACTCAGGCCATGTTGGCCATGTTGTTTTATGCACCAATTCGTTGTACGATTCCTTTACGTATGTTTTTAGTCCCATTGTACTTTCTTTATTTGCAGGGGCAGAAGGACTCGAACCCTCGACCAATGGTTTTGGAGACCACTACTCTACCAACTGAGCTATACCCCTAAATAAAGGGATTGGTTGCCCAACCCCTTTGGATTAACCTACCTATTATTATTCAATAATTTCAGTTACTTGACCAGCACCTACTGTTCTACCACCTTCACGGATAGCGAAACGAAGACCTTCGTTAAGAGCTACGTGTGAAAGAAGATCTACAGTGATTGTTACGTTATCACCTGGCATAACCATTTCTACACCTTCTGGAAGAGTGATTTCACCAGTAACGTCTGTAGTTCTAATGTAGAATTGAGGACGATATTTGTTGTGGAATGGAGTGTGACGTCCACCTTCTTCTTTAGTCAATACGTAAACTTCAGCTTTGAATTTCTTGTGAGGTTTGATTGAATCTGGTTTACAGATAACCATACCACGTTTGATTTGATCTTTTTCGATACCACGAAGCAACAAACCAACGTTGTCACCTGCTTGACCTTCATCAAGAAGTTTACGGAACATTTCAACACCTGTACAAGTTGTTTTCAAGTTAGCGTCGAAACCGATGATTTGCAATTCATCACCTGTGTGAACAACACCTCTTTCGATACGACCTGTAGCAACAGTACCACGACCAGTGATTGAGAAGATGTCTTCTACTGGCATCAAGAATGGTTTATCCATTTCACGTGGAGGAAGTGGAATCCAGCTGTCAACAGCATCCATCAATTCCATTATTTTTTCTTCCCATTGAGGTTCGCCGTTCAATGCACCAAGTGCAGAACCACGGATGATTGGAGTGTTGTCACCGTCGAAGTCATATTTATTCAACAAGTCACGAACTTCCATTTCAACCAAGTCGAACATTTCAGGGTCGTCAACCATATCACATTTGTTAAGGAACACAACGATTCTTGGCACGTTTACTTGTTTTGCCAAAAGCACGTGTTCTTTAGTTT
>JAEEQV010000105.1:0-7748 GCA_016285445.1 Bacteroidales bacterium | reverse complement strand
ATGAAATGTATAGTTTACAGAAATTGTAAAGTCTTGAAAACGAAAGACTTTTAAGAATTTGACATATGAAAATGAGGTAGAATTTCATATTTCAAAAGTAACACTAAACCACATTTTTGCAATTGATAGCATAAAAAAAGCGCATCTTGCACGATACGCTTTTCCAATTTTATATGTCAGTAGAAACTGAAATGTCTATACGTTTATTTTCTGTGACGGAATTCATCCGATACAGTCAATTTTTTTCTTCCTTTTGCTCTACGTGCTGCCAAAACTTTTCTTCCGTTAGCAGTTGCCATTCTTTCTCTAAAGCCGTGTTTGTTTCTTCTTTTTCTTACTGAAGGCTGAAATGTACGTTTCATCTTATCTTTATTTTAAATAGTTCTACTTGTGTAAATCCCGTAAATCGGTTTGCAAAAGTACAAGAATAATTTGAATTACAAAACTTTTTAGGGTTCAATTGGTAAATAAATTATTTTTTTTGTCTCAAAAAACGGTTCTGAGAAATATGCGCTGATAGGATAGATTTTATATTTCTTGAATCCTTGCATCTCTTCGTAGAAATCGCCGCCTTTTATGTAGATTATGCCGTTAGTCAGGGAATTATTGACAATTCCGCTGATATTTTTCTTCACCATCTTGTAAAAATCGGGAAATGCGGTAACGGCACGACTTACGATATAATCATATTTTTCTTTGTTTTCTTCGACGCTTTGTTGACGTGCTGTGGCATTGGTCAAACCAAGTTCGCTGATGATGTTGCTTGCCACCGTGATTTTTTTCGCAATTCTGTCGATGAGTGTAAATTGTACTTTGGGAAATAGGATTGCAAGTGGAATTCCTGGTAACCCGCCACCAGTACCTACGTCAAGAATCGTGCTTCCTTGTTTGAATTCGAAAAACTTGGCGATTGCCATTGAATGTAGAATATGATGCTCAAAAATATTTTCAATGTCTTTTCTGGAAACCACGTTGATTTTCTCGTTCCAATACGGGTAAAGTTCGCACAACTGCTCAATCTGCTCGTATTGCTTCTTGGTTAAGTTTGGAAAATATTCGTACAGTCGTTTGTCCATCACCATATTGATTTGAGTGGTTTTACCTTGTTTAAGATGTGCAAGTACGCAATTTCTATCGGTAAGAAAATGTCAAACAAAATTGCATACGGCCAAATGTTTTTCTCTTGCAATCGTCGAGCATTTAGAATAGAAAGAAGCAAAAAGATGAACATTCTGCACGCAATGAGGATGACGATTGGCAAAAACATCATTTCGAGTTGTAAGATACACCAAATAATGGTGCATAGGTAGAACATTTCCCGAGTGAACGGTTCCAGACACAACAATAGTTTGTGAATGAACTTATATCGGGGCGATGTCGTGAGATGACGGCGTTTTTGGAATTTCCAGTTTCGAAACGACGTAACTTGTTCCGAACGGGTGAAACTGTTGGGATTCAGGCAAATAGACGTGTTATTCCTATTGCCGACTTCCGAAACGAATAAATCGTCGTCACCAGATTTTATATGGTAGTGCGTGCTGAATTTGCTGCTGTGGTCATAGACGTTTTTGGTGTAAGCCAAGTTCCGTCCTACACCCATATATGGCAGTCCGGCATGGGCAAACGAAAGATAATTGACGGCGATGGAGTAGGTGTCGTAGCGAATCAGTTTGTCCAAAAAACCAGGTTTTCTTATATATCCGCCATAACCGAGCACAATCTCGTGTTTGTCGCAAAATTCCTGCTGCATCAGGCGAATCCATTGGTCTGATTGAGGGTAGCAATCGGCATCAATAAACAACATCTTGTCATATTTTGCCGCTTTTATACCGACGGTGATTGCCAATTTTTTCCCGTGAGAAAACTTTTCATCTTTTTTTATGGTAGAAACTCGAAGGTGAGGATATTTCTCAAGGAAATCCTTGAGCACATACTCGCTATCGTCTTCGGAACTGTCGTTTACGACAATGACTTCATATTTTGGATATTTCTGTTCCAAAATCAAGGGTAGGAATTGTTTGAGGTTTTCTTCCTCGTTACGGGCACAAATAATTACCGAAACAGGCTCTTCGGAAGTCGTTTTTGTCTCTTTCCGTTTGACACAGCAAATACGGATGTAAAAGAATAAATAGAACAGTATCTGAATGCTTGTTACTACAATCAAAAAGATGCAGAACCAGAATTTTATCGCCTCGTATGATATTTCAATCATGTTGATTTATTTTGGCAACAAAATTACTTCATTACAGAAATATCACGTTGTTTTGGCGAGATACTTATGAACAAGTTATGCTTTGAATTTTGAAATCAAACTACAAGAATTTGTAATATGATTTCTTTTATTCTTTTGGCTGCAATTCAACCAGTTTCATCTCGTCAAGGTATATTTCCGCTGTTCCCTCAAATGACATGATAAGTTGATTGATTTCAACGGGATTTACTCCTGAGTCAACAAAACGGAAATACGAGAGAGGTATTTGCACTCGCTTCCAGGTGGGATTAACGCCAAATCCTTCGTAAAATCTGCTACCACAGGCAATTGTGGAAGTGGATTTATTGTTATTGTCCAAAAAAGCAAAATTGATTGGCACCGAGCCAATTTCATCGTCATCGGCAGTACGAACCCAGAATTCCAAAGCCCACGTGTCGATAATATCCGACATATCAACCGTTTGCCAGTTGTTCCACATAAAGCCGACGCCAATCCAATCGCATCCTTTCTTCGACTTATCCCATTTCAAATGCAGGCTGCCCATTCCTTTGTACACAATCTTGGAATCAACCATAAAATCACGACAGGCATCTTTTTCAAAGCCCCAACAGCCAGGAAGATCGTCCAAGAAAATTGACGATGCCGTGAACAATTCTACATAATCCGAATTTTTAGTCTCGTTTATCGTGTAATATGGGTCATTGTCTTCTGCCGTATCCAACGCCATGGGAAGCATGTGAATGCCACAGCCGGTCATCATACAAAAACCTGCTATCAAACTTGAAATGAATGCAATTTTCTTCATAGTTCTATTTTTTTATTTTTATGAGACGCGATAAATCGCGTTTCTACAATTATTTGTTTTTTAGCTATGAGACGCAATACATTGCGTCTCTACATAATTCTTAATTTTTAATTTCAAACAATGGTGCTTTTTTCGTTATCACAATAAAATCAACCGCCGTTTTAACCGTGCCGACCTTGCCTTGTGAGAACAAAACCACCGTCATCTTATTTATTTTATCATAATCAAATTCTGCATTGTCCGTCTTGAATCGGGAAATTGGAATGGAAACGCCATGCCATCCTGCCGAAACCGAAATTCTGTCGCCTTGCAAATCACACTCTATCTCTTTTGAATTAGCTTCGTCGCTGTTAATCAAACTGATAAAAATGCTTGTGTTTTCGCAGTATTCAGGGAAACCGTACATAAAGAAATTGAGATACGTTGTTGCCGTATCTTTCAGCGAAATAGGATAAAATCCCGGAACCCAGTTATTGACTTGCTCAAACGTGAAGCCCATTCCGTCAATGTACCAATCGCTGCCAGACTCTTTTCCTTCCATCACACAGCATTTCTTTCCTTCGGGAACGATTTCGCCGTCAATCGTGTTCTTGAACGTCGCGCCACTATTGGTGTAGAGTTCGCTATTGCCATTCCAATCTGCGACAATACAATAATCCTTCTTGGTATAATTTTCTTGTTTTGAAGCAATCTTCACCACAACCTTGCTTGTATCAACACCCTCATAATCATCAAATTGCAGCATTACAATACAGGATTCTCCTTCAACAAACGAGGATTCGTCAGTTGATGTTGCCTTGCCAAACAAATCGATGGCAAATTTCTTGTTCATTAGCGTATATGGGAAATAACTTCCTTTTTTTGCTGTTGTTCCATTCCACGAAACGCCATCCAACGATTGAGAACAGCCATACAAGGTATCAGTATGATTGGATTCATTCCCCACTATCACAATTCTCCAGTCCGATTCTTTGTTCCACGCACCTTTGAATGTGACAATATCGCCATTTGCGAAATCAACCGAAATAGTATCCTTATCGGCCTGTACCGAGAAATCGGTGGTCATTTCAAGCATTGCAGCCGACGACCATATATCGTCGCCTTCGTCACAGGAAATGAAAAATCCTGCAATCGCCACAATCAGTACATATAGTATAAAAAACTTCTTCATCATCCTAATTATAAACATTGAACAATGGTTTTCCCGTAGTGACAATGAAATAATCCACCGCCGCCTTTGCCGCACATTCCGTTCCATCAACCGAGAACAAAGAATATCCTGCTTCAGTTATATTTGAATAGTCAAACGGAATTCCCGTCTCATTTTCGGTCTCTTTCAATTTTGAGAACGAAAGCGAAATGCCGTGCCAGCCAGATTCTGTTACCTTAACTCTGTCGTTAAATCCAATCTTGTTACCGTTTTTATCGCTGAACATTATGTAAATCGTTGAATTTTCATAATAGTTCGGATAACCATACAAGAAGAAATTGATGTAGTTGCTTCCAATGTTTTTTGTATCGATTTTCAACGGAGTTTCGGAAATTGTCAGGATATTTCCCGACAAATAATATTTTCCGCCATCTTCATAACCGCTGATTTGCAGATAGTTATCACCTTGAGGAACGAGAATGCCTTCATCGGCGAATGTGCGTTTTTGCGTAGCAGGCAATTCTACGCCATCTTCAACGACACGTGACGTACTTCCCCAACCTTCGGCGTCAATCTCGTCGTAATCGCCCAAGACAATACCGTCAATCGGTTTCAAGGAAACAACGTGGACAAATTTGTCAGCCACCTTGTAATCATCATAACTTTCAAACGAAAGCGTCGCTTCACAGGTTTCTCCCTCTCTGAAAAATATCAAATCAGCAGAGCCGTCCCACGCAATTGATTCATCAACCGACTTGCCAAAGCCCGTCAATGTGCGTACAGCACCCGAAGTTTGCCCTTTTATCGTAATCGTCCACTTGGTATCAAACTCCCAAGAGCCCATAAAATGAATGGAATCGCCCTGTGCAAAATCAGCGTCTATCGTCTTTGCTGTCGCACTATTCACAATGTTGAACGTGTCAATGGTAATTCCGTCGATGCTTGGACCCACCATTTCCTCGCTACAACTCCACATACAGAGCAAACTCGCTATAAATCCTATAAATGGTAATCGTCTCATATTCATTAGAATAGAATGTTAAACAACAAGAATGCCTGATTTATCTTGTAAGAATTTCCATCATCATTTTTGTCTTTGAGATTGAATCTGTCGTATTGCAACGTCAAAGAAATATTGTCGTTGAAACGATAGCGCAAACCTGCCGCCGTCAACATCTGCGAGCCGTCGTAAGTTTCACACTGATATTTCACCGTTTCGTTGAATCCGTTCAAAATTGCCTTGTAGTCGGTTCCCTTGTAGAACAACATTTTTGTTCCCACCAACACGTCCACACGATTAAGCACTTCTACACTTGCTCCCAAATCAACCGTATGAGAATGTAAATCAACAGGTTTCACTAATTCTTTCGACATTTTATACACTCTGTCTTCGTCACGCGAAGCCGATGCGAACTGATACCCTGCGGTTACGCAGACAGATTTGTTCCAGTCGAAAATTTTGTCAAAATGCACATTGCCGTTCCATTGTGCCAATAGATAGTTTTTCTTTTTCTCGGAACCTTGTCCCGCAACGTCTTGCAATGCCTGAATTTCAAGACTTGTCTCAAATGTACTGTCTTCAGCATTGTAATCCACCGCCACATCAAAACCCTGACGGTTCGGAGTGGCTTTTCTGTACGGAGTCACGTTATTGAAAATCATCTCGTAATCCATCAAGCCATACGAAATTGCCTGATTGTAAATTGCATCATCGGTAATCAAGTCAAGCAAAGAAATTGTTCTGTTGTATGAATTTGTACCAACAACAGGCAACACATTCACGTCAGATGTGTAATTGATTCGTTTTGACTGCGCACCTGCACTGAAAAAGTTTGGATTGACCCGACGAAACGAGGCTTGCACTATGAAAGATTGACGTATCAAACGTAGAAGTCCCAATTCAAAAAAGTTTCCTTTGGTATTAACGGTTTTTGTATCGGACGTATCAACATAATTGATGGTTGAAAAACCGAACTCGCCAAATGCCGTAGTATGTCCCAATAGAAAATTGAAATTACTCGTTCCCACGCCATTGGAATATTTTTCGTAGTACGTTTTTGAAACAGTTTTTGGCAAATCAAATAAGTTAATGTAATTTAAACCAATATATGAATGATTTGTAATGTTGAACTGCATATTTCCTCCCGCCTGCATTCTATCGGGAGTTTTGCCATCGTCCAAACTGCGGTTTCTCATAGCAAACGTGGTGAAATCAATTGACTCCAAACCTTTGTCGAAACCAAGTCGCCATGCCAAATCAGCACCTTGGTTACGCCAGTAATTGTGATAATTGAAATTTTCCTGATGACGGATTTCGCGAATGAAACGGAACACATCGGCTTCGTTGTTTGCACATTCACCGCTGTTGTTCCACAATGTATATGGCGTCATACGGGAATCAATGTCGCCGAAACGATATTTGATTCGTTTTGCGGCAACGCCCTTGATAGAAATTTCACGCAACTCCAACGAAGCACCCTGTCCCCAGAAACCGCCTATGGCGTTTTTCACGCGCAATGTAGAACTAATGCGAACCGCGTCGCTTGGACGAATGTCCAAATGCAAATCAATCAACGCTGCGCCACCAAGACTTTGGTCAACATTGGTCGTGTCGTCCGACGAAAGCCAGTTGTGCGACATATCGCCACGAGCCACGCCGTTAAACTGTATTTTAGGATTTGCAGTCTGGGCTTGCACCAACAAACCCGCAATTACAAGACCGATACACAAGAAAATCTTTTTCATATAGTAATTCATTATAATCTAATTAGAAATTTGCCTTTAACTCAAGTGATGCCTCAAAACCTCGATAATGGTTGTTGACATTGTGTTTGTCGTTGAAATCGAACCAACGGGTACGAACGTACAGATTGGTCAACTGAGCCAACACAAAATCAGCACCCAAACCGATTGCCTTGCCAAATTCAAGCACTGGCGCAGCACCGTTTTGAGCCACCGTATATCCGTATGAACCTTTCATATTCTCCAGACCGAAATAACTGTCCAGAGCAATTTTGTTGCTAATCTTATAATACGCCTCCAATTCGTGATATTGCACGCGCATATAGGATTTTTCCATTCGTAGGACAGGCACCACCGCCAATTGGTCCTGACAAGAAGCATACGAGCCAAGATAGAACATATAAAATGGTCGGTTGCCAATGTTGAACTTATATTTCAAGTTCCACTCCGTAACGGCAAAACGAATCTTTGAATCAATTGCATCGGTATTCAAAGGATTGTTTTCATAATAACTACGATAGTTCGTCGTCAAAGCGCTGTACGGTCCCATATAATTTTGGTACGCGAACACGCGCGAGAACATTATGCCGTTGATTCTGTGACCGAACGAAACCGACGTTGACTGGTGGTCAACTTCTTCGGAAAAGCCAGTTGCCAAATTCACTTTCAAGCCCGCAAAATTAAACCCGGCACGCACATCCAAACCTTGACGGTTACCATTTATAAAATCCACATCCGACATATTGGCACCGACAGGGTACGAACTTCCACCTTCGCCATTGTAGCCGGCCGTAGATTTCAAATATGTGCTGAAACCGCCGTCAAGATTGACAAACGAC
>JAEEQV010000104.1:0-7773 GCA_016285445.1 Bacteroidales bacterium | reverse complement strand
GCCGCGGGTGGTGTGGAATCAGTTATTTCCATACTTGCCATGCAGAATGATTTTGTGCCACCAACATTACATTTCACGTCTCCAATGGACGAAGTCAAAGTTGTGCCGGTTACGCATACGAAACATAAGGAATTACGACATGTTATGAATAATTCTTTCGGTTTCGGAGGAAATGATTCTTCGTGTATCTTCTCTAAAATCAAGTAATTATGGCAATTTTCATACAATCGGCAGCACATATTTCCATTCAGAATCCACTTTGCGAAGATTGGTTTGAAAATCCTATTTGTCATACGGAACCATATAATCGTTCTATCGAGCCAGAATACAAACCTTTTATAAATCCTATTGCCGCACGGCGAATGGGTAAATTGATAAAACGGGCCATAGCGACGTCGGTGGTGGCAAAGAATATTGCTGGTGCTGAACAAATTGACGCGATTATTACGGGAACGGGCTTGGGCTGTATTGCCAACACGGAAATATTCCTTTCGGCAATGGTGAAGGAAGGGGAGCAGTTTCTGCAACCGACCTATTTTATGCAGTCAACGCACAATACGATAAGCTCACAAATTGCACTTAATTTGAAATGCAACGGCTATAATTGCACGTATTCACATCGTGGAACATCGTTTGAATGTGCTTTGTCGGACGCGTTAATGCAATTTCGACTTGGCAGAATCTCAAATGCTCTCGTCGGTGCTCACGATGAAATGACCCCCGACTATTTTCGTATGCTCGGAAAAATTGGTTATTGGAAATCGGGTACAATTTTGGAAACGGTGCTGAAAAAGCACGCGGAAAAAGGTTCTTTTGCGGGTGAAACGTCGGTTTCGTTGTTTTTGGGAACGCAAAAAACGGAGCAAACGCTTTGTCAGTTGTGCGATGTGGAACTGCTGTATAAGCCAAGTGACAAAAAAATGCAGAAAACATTACAGTCATTGTTGCAGCAAAATAATATGACGGCTGACGACATTGATTGCGTTATGCTAGGATTGAGCGGTGATAGTGACTATGATGCCGTTTATCTGGATTTTGCGAAAAAATATTTCCCACAAACGACGATTGCGTGGTATAAAAATATTTTTGGAGAATCGTTTACTGCACCGGCCTTTGGCGTGTATGCCACTGCCGAATGTATTCAGAAAGGAATGATACCAGAAGCGCTGTTATATTCCAAGAACGGAAACGACATCCCCAAACCACGTCGTATTTTGGTGTATAATCACTTCCAAAACGTTGACCACTCGCTGATTTTATTGAGTGAGTAAGTTTTGAGACGTTTTATTGCTTGATATTCATTTACAGGCAGGTTTCCAAATCGTTTCAGGAATTTCTATGGATGCCCGTTTAAGAGTTGCTATACACAGCAACTGCTTGGGGAGTTGATATTCTTGTGTAATTGTTTCTAATCGTTGAGAAAGCACAGAAAAAGAGTAGGTTAAGTCAATTTTCCATCCTGTAGATTCTTTTATAAATTTATGTGAAACCAATGCTGTTGTGTCTTTAACAGTGGCGTATGCGGTGTCTCCCTCTACGGTGATTTCTTTTATAGGATTTATGTCACCCGTCATTCCTTCTCGCAAAGCTTGGAGCAAAAGTTCTTCACCAGTATTCATCGAACATAGAAGCGAGGCTTCTGTTCTCGCTTTTATGGTGAGAGTCATAAGCATATCAACTATCGGAAGGTTTGCAAGCGAAACGGAATCGGCTGTTTTAGAAAAAGTTAGAAGTTGGGAGTAATAGTCAACCGACGATGTGGTCAAACAATGCAGGGCTTCTTCGGCATTTTTATTTGCCGTTGCTTTGTTGTATGTTGCATACACATTCTTTATGGCTTTTATGTCTTCCTTCTGGGCAAGAACACTTATGCCAATTAAAATACTAAACGATAGGGAAAGGATTTTTTTCATTGTAATTAGATTTTATACAATAGCAAAGATAGAAAATTTAGTAAACTGCCATTTTTTTGCAAAAATATTTGGTTATGGCTACAATCACATTATCATACGACGGTCGAAGTTCGGTTGCAAAAAAAATGCTTAATGCACTTTTGGCAACAGGCGAGTTTTTGCCTCAAAAAAACGTGAAGGTTTATTCCGCAAGCGATATAACCAAAGATGATGCTAAACAAATAATGAAAGCGTCTGCCGGCAACATAATGAAAAAATATGAGAAGTTACTATGATTATACACCAAAGGGACATTGTTTGGGTTAATTTCTTACTAAACGATGGTACAATGAAGCCGCACATGGCGGTTGTCGTTTCACAAGATTATTTACACAGACTACGGGGGACATATACTTAGTGATGATTTCGTCAAAAAATCACTTCCCGGAAAATACATTTCCCATAACCGATGAAATGGTTCTTAATATGAAATTCAACAAAACAAGTTATGTGATTTGTCATCTTCTTACGGGTTTTACGGAACAAAGTATAGTTTCCGTCATTGGCAAAATGCGAAAGTCATATTTTGAAAAAATGATACAGAAAGTGCTTGATGTAATTTTTGGAGAAGATATGAATTTGTAAAAAGGTTGCTCATATTTTTGTGACTGATTTCAATCTTCTTTGAATCTCATTATGCTCCAATGGCAATCGCATACAATAGCATTATCAATTACTTTAGCTCCTTCAATGTGTAGCGTTTTTATGATTTCGGGGTTAGCATTCACACGAAAATAGAACTCATGGAAATGATAATCACTCATACGGCTTTCTGCCAATGGAATATTTCGTTCCTTGAGCTGATTAATGAGGCTTTGCATCACGGGACAAATGTATTGATTCTCGTTTTCCATATGTTTTAGTATTCACACACAGAGTTCCAGATTTTTTTAGAGTCTTGCAGAAGAATGTCCGAGCCAAACATTCTGACTACCATTGCGACACAAAACTCTGGTTTGGTAACTTTATATTCTTGAATAGCCGAATCAAATCTCGTCGATAGTTGAGCCGTAGAATAAAAAAGGTCGAATTTCCAAACAGCATTTTCTTTTACAAACTGATATGCAGCATTATTATCTGTGACAATTGCCGTATCTCCATTTATAACAACATCATCGAACGATTGCTTATTTGCTGACACCATCCACTCCTGGAAAGCATGACGAAGAAGTTCCTCGCCCGACTTCATGGCACAAAGCACCGACGCGTCCGTGCGTGTTTTAATCGCAAGTGTCATAACCACATCGAAGGAAGGTCGGGAAATGAGCGTGGCGGAATCTGCCTTGCACAGCGTCAGCAGTTCCGAATAATAGTCAATTGTTGACTGCGACAAACATTTTATAGCTTCGTCAGCTTGACGTGCCTTTGCCGATTTCACATACGTGTCAAACACCTGTTTAATTGCCTTCTTTTCTTCCTTCTGCGCAAATGCACTTACGCCCATCACCACGCATACAACTAATATAAATACTTTTTTCATAATAAGTAGTAAAAAATTTAGATTAAAAGAACGTCACCACCTCGTCGAACGGACGGTGTGTGGGTTGTTTTGGCTCGCCGTCGCGGTACCCTAACGCTATTACAGCCATAACGGTCTCGTTTGACGGAATGCCGAACAATTTGCACAACGCCTCGGAGTCACGCATACCCATTATAAGCGTGTCGAATCCCATAGCTCGTGCCTTCATAATCAAGTAGCAATTGCTCAAGCCGTTGTCGTATGCTCCCCAACCTTCGCCAATTTCGTTGAGCGGTTCACCATCGAAAAATCCCGACTTTCCTTTTTCAAATGTGGAAACAATCAACACAGGAGCATGTTCGATGCGTGATTTATTGCGTCCCACAAGGTTCTGCACAGCTTCGACTTTTTCCTTACTCATAGCCACATAATATTTCGTTGGCTGCTGATTTGCCCACGACGGTGCTTCCTGAACAGCAGTGAGAAGTTCACGCACTTCGGCTTCCGAAATTGTTTTTGTGGAATCGTAACTACGTATGCTTCTGCGCGATGCAAGCACATCGTCGAACGAAGGAGAAGAAGATGTTTGTGTTGAATTATTACAACCTGTAATCATAAGGGCAACTAATGCCACACCGAAAAGAAAATTTTTTCTCATAGTACATTAATTTTTTTAGATGCAAATATAGTGATTATTTAAACTCAATACACGCCTACGAAATCAGTAAAATTCTTCCATCCCGTAGATGTTTTGTAATCATTTACCTGAGGATTTTGCACTAAAACAAGAATATTGGCTTGAACACCGTCAAATGTGAATGTGGCAAAAACGACATTGACAACAAAACTTTTTTGCATTTAATTATGTATCTTTACCAGCAAACAATTCTTAAAATAATCTGAACTATGTCACAGTTTCATTTCACAGAATCGGATGCATTCACAATTGCCGATGAACCATGGGAAACAGTAGAAAATCTCATCGACCGCATAGCCACATTAGTGAATCAACTTGGCGACGACTATGTAATAACCGACGGTGTAGCCATCCACAAAACCGCGACAATAGCCCACAATGTAACCATCAAGCCACCCGCCATTATTTCGGAGCAATGTTTCGTCGGAGCGAATTCATACTTACGTGGCGGCGTGTTTTTAGCACCACGGGCAAAAGTCGGAATCAGTTGCGAAATAAAAACATCTATTATTTTGGAAGACAGTGCCGTTGCGCATTTCAACTTTGTTGGAGACAGCATTCTTGGCAAAAACGTGAACATTGAAGCAGGAGCAATTCTGGCCAATCATTATAATGAACGAGAGGACAAAACCGTTTTTGTCCACATCAATGGCAAACGAATTTCAACAAATCTCCAAAAACTTGGCTCATTCGTCGGCGACGGCTGTAGAATCGGCGCCAACGCAGTACTATCGCCAGGGACAATTCTCTTGCCAAACACAATTGTAAAACGACTGGAACTTGTTGAACAAGACAAGTGACGAGGAAAGAGGTTGATTTTCATGAGCTTGTGTACGACCATCTTTTGATGTCATGCCACATCCTATAAAACCAACAATACAGATTATACATATAATGCCAAGAGTAACCATATTTTTACATTTTAATTCACGGTAAAAATAGGGAAAATCAAAACATAATCTTAATAATTAACCCCATATTGCCACAAAGGCGTAATGTTTTTGCAAATAAAAAATCCCTCAATGAGGGATGTATTTTTAAAATTTTATCACTCAATGAGTGGATTTTATTCTTTAATTCAGCATTCTTTATTTATTCTCACTTTACATATAACTGATTTCCTGAATTTGTAAAAAGTGGTGTTGGGAAAAAGAGGTAATTGTTCCTTGTTAGGTAAAATCATTTCCAGATTTTTTTTTATTTCAAGAAAATGTAGTACTTTTCGTTGTTAAATGTTTTCAATGGAAAAACTGATTTGTATAGGCCTTATTTCGCTTGTAGCCATGGTGGTTGCTTCGTGTGGTGGAAATAACAACTCGCAAGACGAAGACTTGGCACGTGAGGATTCCCTCTTAGTTGAAAGTCGTTCCAAAAACCTTGTCGGTATGATTAACGGTACGATTTACTGTCTGCCGTCGCCGTACGAAATGATGAAGCATATAGACGAGATGCATTTGGAGTATAATCAGGAATATCCTAATCCTGTCGGTAAGTTCAGTTCCTATGAGTCGTCGTTCAAACGGCTTTTGAATATGGGAGTGTACGGAATCGATATTTCTTATTTGTCATTGTACGACCAAACCACCGAAGCGTTGAATTATTTTGGCGTTCTGAAATCGCTTGCAAACAGGATTGAGTTGTCAACGGTGTTTGACGCACAGACGATGGAGCGTTTGGAGAATAACATGGGCAACAAGGATTCTTTGTTGTATATACTTACGACAAAATTTCGCGAATCGGACCGATTGCTGAAAGGGGAGAACCAAAAGGCGGAAGCGTCGTTGATAATGGCTGGTTGTTGGATAGAAAGTCTCTATTTGTTGACGCAGATACAAAAGACGTCGTCCGACCCTGTCATCGTGCAAAAGATAGCGGAACATAAATTTGCCGCCGAGGCGATTCTCAACATTCTTCGTCCGTATTACGAGGAATCGCCTGAATTTATGGATTTGATTGATGAAATAGTTGATATATGCTACGAGTTCGACGGTATAGATTTTAACTATACCTATAAGGAACCAACGACGTATCCCAACCGCCATTTGACGGTAATCAACAGCGAATCGTCGTTGAACGTGTTCCCCGAGCATATCAGACTTATTTCCGATAAAATAGAAAAACTTAGAAAAAACGTTGTTCAATGAAACGCTTTTGTTTGATACTCAGTTTGTTGTGTGCCTTTTCATGTTTCTCGGCAAATGCGCAGACACAGTGTGCGAGTCTGTTGTCCGAAGATTACGTTTCCGACGGACAGTATTATGCAACAACGATAAAGAATTACGAGACGAAACAGTGTGAGGTTACGTTTATTGAGGGTAATGAATATAGAGTGATAGTGTGTCCGCATAATGCGAAGAAAGTGCAGATGCAAATCATTGACGTTGATGGAAATGTAATCTTCAATAATAAAAATTACGACTATACGAATTATTGGAATTTTAGAATAAAACAGACGTTGAATTGCACCATACGGTTAAATTTGGTTGAAGACAATGTTGAAAATGATGATTTAATTGTATTGATAGGATTTAAAAAGTAGTATTTTTGCAGTATAATATTTAAAGATATGAGTGAACGTATAATTGAAGCGCTATTAAAGTTGTTTGCAGTTTTTGCAAAAACTGACGGTAACAAAAGTGACAAAATCAAAATCGTAGAATTGTTTTTGGCAGCCCAGTTAAACAAGGAACTGGCAAAAAAATATCTTCCGACTTTCGAGCAGGAATATGACGAAGTGATGGCCGACATCAGCCGTATTACTGAAAAGGCAAGTGCCAAAGGTGATGTTGACACGGAAAAACTGAAATTTAAGATCGAGGCAAAACTTTCGGCTCGTATCCACAAAATAGGAAACAGCATAAACCAAGAGTTGACGCAACGTCAGAAATTGTATGTTGTGATAAGTTTGTTGGAGTTCGTGGCAACCGACAACAGCATTACCGATTCTGACAAGGAATTCTTGAATGCGCTTGTCGAAGACTTAAATATTGACAATGAGGAATATAACCAATTGTGTGAGTTCATCATTCATCCATTCGATGAAATTGCTGATTCCGAAAACTTGTTGATTATCAATAGCAAACAAGAAACTGGCGAGGAACTTGCAAAACATATTTGCTCACCACATTTGTCAGGTACGATTAAGGTATTTTACCTTCGTGCTTCCAATTTGTTGATTTTCCGTTCGTTCGGTGTGGGTGAAATCACGTTGAACAGCCAGCCGATTTACGAGGATAAGGTTACGATTCTGAATATTGGTACTGCAATCAGAAGTTTGCAGATAACGCCAATTTACTATAGTCAAATCCTAAATATCTTTAATACTGCTAATTCCGAGGCTGGTGTCGTATTCAAGGCCGATGACATTACCTATAAGTTCAAAGGCGGAAATACGGGTTTGCACGAATTCTCTATGGAAGAAGCGTCGGGCAGCTTGGTTGGTATTATGGGTGCGTCGGGTGCTGGTAAATCGACGTTGCTTAACGTGTTGAACGGAAACTATAAACCGACAACGGGAAAAGTAACTATCAATGGCATTGACCTTCACAACGACGAGGAAGGTAAATTGAACGGTCTTATCGGTTTCGTGCCGCAAGACGACCTTTTGATAAAGGAATTGACGGTTTACGAAACCTTGTTCTATAGCGCAAAACTATGTTTCGATA
>JAEEQV010000103.1:0-7846 GCA_016285445.1 Bacteroidales bacterium | reverse complement strand
TAATCTTTTGTTATGATTCCTGTCCCATTATAATCACCGTCTGCGGTATATTCAGAAGATGTAATTGTTATTGTATTACCGTCTTTTATTGTTGCAACCAATGGTGTTTCATCTTGCCAAAATAAAGCGTTTGATAATGTAAGGTTGGGATATACAATACTTGGATCTTCAAGATGCCAATCATTTATATAAAACAAATACTGTCTCTCATAGTTTGTACATTTTGAAAGAACAGGAAAGAAATATTCAGTCGTTATTTTTTGTGCAGAACAAAACAATACAGAATAACAAAAAACTATGTTTAAAAAGAATCTTTTCGTTTTACAAAATTTAATTTTCAAAACAGCCATCCATATTAATTTCAAAAGAGCCTCCCAAATCTACCGAAAAATTTTTGTCTAATGTAACCATATTTTTCGCTTCAAATAAAATGTTGTCGGTGTTTTTTACCGCAACAACACCTGATGTCGTAATTGAATTAGAAGCATTTGTTACTTGAGGAAGATTACTTGTGTTGGAATATATGGCTGTAAATATACAATCCTGCTTGTAATTCCGAGTCTGTGGCTTCTACAAGTTCTGACACTCTTAATTCTTAACTTTTAATTTTTAATTCTATTTGTGTTCAGGAACAACAGCAAAAAATACTAAATCTTCTGTCCCTGAATTAATGAGACTATGTTCGTGACCTTTGGGGCAATAGTGAACGTCGCCCACGGTAACGGGCGAATATTCGCCGTCGCAAAGCACTTTGCCGGAACCTTGCAGAAAGTACATTATTTCGCTGTTGGTTTCGTGCGTGTGCAATCCGATTGAAGCACCGGGAACCAAACAACCACGCATAATTCTATTGTTTTCATCTACGTGAAACTGCATACGGGCAAATTTTTCGCCACCCTTGAAATTGGGGAGTTCCTCAATTTTGATTTCGTTGAAATTGATGTTCATTTCTGTAAAATTAATATGTGGTAAAAATACAATTTTACTCGTTGTGTATTCTATTTTTGGTAAAAAAGTTATCAATACTATTTCAATTTTTTCATAATTTTACAAAGTCAATTGTTTAACAAAAAAAGAATCGTAAAAAAGATAGCGATTTTAAATTAATAAAGTATAAACCATAGCGTTTGCTATTTATTCGGACAGACTCTTAAAATTTGGCGATTTCGAGATGCTTCCACTAATGAATAAGTTCAGACGTCCATGTTTCGGCGTGGACAGAATTTATCGGTGGAAACAGGTGACGCCAAATACCTAAGAGTTTCGATAAGATTCGGTTCACGCCATTTCTATATCTGCTTATTGGTATTCCCGTCGCCTGTTTTGTCCATGTGAATAGTTCTGCTCACAAAAATCAAAAGCATTATGAGAGGTTTTCGAGTTTGTATGTTAAATCACAGGATTACAGATGAAAAAGGGTTTGAAATGATTTTTCCCACGTATCTCCAAGCGGCGGAGGCTGCCGAGAAATATGTCCGCCCCAATCTTGAGGAATTTTCAAAAAGAACCATGAAATTACAAGAGCTTCTTCCTATGTCAATCAAGGAGTTGGAAGAAAGATGTCTGGCGTACCCAAATCTTGCCCAAATTATTGTTCCTTTTGCGTCAACCATAGCAGCCGTCCGTCGAGGAATGGAAGTTGTTGATAGCAAGGAATTTGGTAAATATTCGGGATGGGCGGCAGCCGACATAGAAAAAGAAATCGGCTTGCTTCATATAATTCGTGGTGTGGAAAAAATGTCTTACACGAATAGCGACAAATTCGCAATGATAGTGGAACAAGAAAATAGTTTGCCGTTTCCCCGTACCGAATTTGTAAACAAACTGCATGAATATAGAACTCAAAAGTTGATGGAAGACAAGCAATTTGTGTTTCAGGAATTGATGCGTACCTACAAGGGCAACGCTGAATTTCTCAACTATCTGACAATGAAGGAACGATATTCCATGCGACTGCTTCAAGGGATACTCCGTTACGAAAATCTATTAAACACGTTTCGTTATTATATCGAGCGCGTTGAGATTGTGGAAGAAACGAATGACGATGACGATATTTTTAGATAAAGATGGTTATTCTGTCAGCATGCTTACTTATCGCTATGCATCCTTTTTATAATAATATTTTCTTATGTCTTCCAATGACTTTTTGCCACTTGTAGAAATGGGGACTGCTATCTTGCCCCATTCATCGCCCAATAATCTGGCTAATTTATTGAGAAAGGCGTAATACTTTTTTTTTCGTTTCCATTTGTAAAAATAAGAAACGTCATAGTAGCGTAACATGGCAGAGTAATCGTCCATTGACGCTATCTCGTCTTGAAAATCATAGTTCTCAAGTAGTCTCCATGCTGAATGTCCCTGCTCACCAGTCAGAGGAAACGGTGGCAAATGTAATCTTCCTTCCCATTTGCCTTTTTTCAGCAACTCGCACCGTGTGATTTCGTTGTACAGGATGGCCGCAAATACGTATGCGAATTTGTTTTCGGTGATTTCAACGAACTCATCATCAAAGAAATAAGAAGCAGACATATAAATTTCTTCTACCTTATAGGAATCCAAGTCCCGTTTTTGCAGATAATCTTGACAGAAAAAAGAAGGAGGTTCTTTCCCTCTATCCATAAAATCATCTTCGCCATTAAGAACCTTCTGGTTTTTATACAACACACGGAAGTAATCATTAACACAAATACCTAAACGATCCTTCAAACCTTTTAATACCTGCAACTGAGTATCAATATCTTTCGTCTCGTCAAGCGTTTTGGAAAGAATGTTGAACAGTTCTTGAACTTGTATGTCGGAAAAGGATTTCATACGTGCTCGTTATTTCCCAGTTAAAACCTATTTTGGCAAAGTCTTTATATTTTCAAGAAAATCTTTCTCCACTTGACTTAATGTTCGTTGCTGATATTTTTTGTATTCATTTGTTGCATGTTCAATGGCTTCTTGGTGGGTTACATTTCCTGCACCTTGAAGAAGTTTTTCACCACTCATAGTAAGGATTTTGTCCAAGTGCATGGCCCAGTCTTTCATTGTCATGGTTTGTTGCCGTTCGGCTTGTCGTTCGGCAAAATCCAAATATCCTGAAACTATTTGTCCCATAGCCCGTAACTCGTTCTCGTTCAAATAGTTCTTTGCCACAACAACGTCTTTCAAATGTGGCCTGTCGCCTTCAAAAGTTGTAAGTCCCATATATTCTTTCTCGGCATCGGCACGGTTGACAATGACTTCGGCAGCTGTCTGTCCGTGCACCGCAAAATGAATTTTGTTTTGTACTCGCTTGAAAAACTCAATCGAAATGTCCGCTTTGGGATTGTAGTCGATGCTTGTGGCATAAATATCCAGAACTTGACGATAAAAAACCTTTTCCGATGAACGAATGTCACGGATACGTTCTATAAGTTCCTTCCAGTAGCCACCACCGCCAAGATTTTTAAGTCGATTGTCATCAAGGGTGAAACCTTTACGAATGTATTCGTTCAACCGTTTTGTCGCCCAAATGCGGAACTGCGTGCCACGCAAGGATTTAACACGATACCCGACAGATATTATGACATCAAGAGAATAAAATGGTACTGGTTTTTTTATGCCATTAACGTGTAAAAAATGCACGTTATTTTCTTTGGGAAGTTCACCTTCTTTAAAAATATTGATAATGTGACGCCGTATGTTTGATTCCTCACGTTCAAATAACATCGTCATCTGCGAAGTACTTAACCATACGGTTTCATTTCCCATTAGTACATCTATCTGTACCGCTCCGTCATCGGTTTGGTAAATCACAATTTCCTGTAATTCACCGTTTTCCGTATTTGTGTGTGTTTTATTTTTCATTGTATATCTCGACTTTTTATTTTCATGTGTAAAAATACATTTTTTACGGAATAATTCCACGATTCACCATCATTAATTCCAAAAAACTTTCCTACTTTTACGGAAACAAAAACTTAATGTAAAAAATGTAAAGAAACAGAAAAGAAAAATTTGAATTAACATAGTATAAATCATAGCATTAGCTATTATTCGCATTCAAAACAAAAGCGTCGGAAACTCTTGATTTGAAAATCGGATAAAAAGCAAATTCACGGAAGCGTTATGCTTCTTCGTTACACTATATAAAGTTAATGCTCGCACTGATAAGGTGTGGGCAATTCTAATAGTGTAGCGGAGTTCAACCGACGCTCTTCGTGAATGCGATAGAAAGGTCTGCACCTTTCTTATTTGTCCAACAAAGGTGATTGATAGTAAATGCACAAACTATCAATCATTATGGCTGGAAATAAAAATTTACACACAGCAAGTAAGGCAAAGCAAGACGAATTTTATACACAACTCTCAGATATTGAAAATGAACTCCGTCACTATCGGAAGCATTTTAGTGGAAAAGTAGTTTTGTGTAATTGCGACGACCCTTACGAAAGTAATTTTTTCAAATACTTTGCAATGAACTTTAACCAATTGGGATTAAAGAAATTGATAGCAACGTGTTATGATGGCTCGCCTATTGCTGATACACAAATGTCAATATTTGACGATGGTAAAACAAAACAGAAAAAAACAAGCGTTCCACATAAAATCGTCATTACCGAAGTAACAGATCTTAACGGAGATGGTGCTGTAAATCTTGCCGATGTAGAATATCTGTTGCAAAACGACAAAAATGTACTTACACGTTTGAAAGGCTCTGGCGATTTCCGTTCCGAGGAATGTATAGAATTGATGAAGGAGGCAGACATTGTTGTAACAAATCCCCCATTTTCGCTTTTTCGAGAATATGTAGCACAATTAATTACATTCCAAAAAAAGTTTGTGATTATCGGAAATCAAAATGCTATTACGTATAAGGAGATTTTTACATACATTAAGGCAAATCAACTTTGGTTAGGTAGCACATTATCATTTGCAAAGTTCAGGGTTCCAGATTATTACGAGCCCAGAGAAACACGTTTTTGGGTAGATGAAAATGGGCAGAAATGGCGTAGTATGGGTAATATCTGTTGGTTTACCAATTTGGATATAGCAAAACGTCACGAGGAGTTGGATTTATACAAACATTATAGTCCTGAAGAATATCCAGAATACGATTCTTATAAGGCTATCAATGTGAATAAGGTTGCAGATATACCAATGGATTATGATGGCATTATGGGAGTTCCAATTACGTTTTTAGACAAATATAATCCTGAGCAATTTGAAATACTTAATTGTAATGATTATAGAAAATTTGAAAGTGTTCCGTTAAAGGCTCATGGTTTGATAAAAGACAAAGATGGTGCAATTAATGGAAAACCAACTTATGCCCGTATCCTTATTCGTCGAAAACAAAAATAAATCAAATAGTTATGGAAATAAAATTGAAAGAAATCAAAATCAGCGACCTTGTTAAAGAGTACAAAAACAATGAAGAGCAAGGTGTTAAGGCCTACGGAGGTAAGCTTGATATTCGTCCACCGTATCAGCGTGAATTTATTTATAAAGCAGAACAGCAATGTGAGGTTATTCGCACAGTGAGCAAAGGTTTCCCGCTCAATGTAATGTACTGGGCTGTTCGTGATGATAAAACATTCGAAGTTATTGATGGTCAGCAACGTACGATGTCAATTTGCGAATATATAGAAGGTAATTTCTCCGTAAAATTTGACGGAGAGAAAAATCCAATGACGTTTAACAATCTTCCTGCCGACAAGCAAAAGAAGATTTTGGAATATAAACTAACTATTTATTTCTGCATAGGTACAGCAAGCGAAAAACTTGATTGGTTCCGCACCATCAACATTGCTGGCGAACGCCTAACGGAGCAAGAATTACGTAATGCTGTGTATAGTGGAACGTTCGTGACCGAAGCAAAGAAGAAGTTTTCAAAAACCAATTGTGTCGCCTATAAAATTGGTAGCAAATACATGAAAGGTTCGTGTATTCGTCAAGAATATTTGGAAACCGTAATTTCATGGATAAACGGTGGGGAAGTTTCTGAATATATGTCCAAGCATCAACAAGATAAAGATGCAGAACCACTTTGGGACTATTTCCAAAAAGTCATTGATTGGGTTACATCCACATTTACAACATATCGCAAAGAGATGCAAGGTGTAGCGTGGGGAGAGCTTTATAACATACATAAGGACAAAAAGCTTGATGCAAAAAAACTTGAAAAAAAGATTTCGGTATATATGCAAGATTCCGATGTTCTAAAGAAATCGGGTATTTATGCCTACGTGTTGGACGGAGATGAACATCATTTGGATATTCGTGCCTTTGACAACAATACAAAACGAGAGGTCTATGAAAAACAGAAGGGAAAATGTCCAATTTGCAAGAAGAAATTTGCGATAGAAGAAATGGAGGCAGACCATATCACTCCGTGGCGTGCTGGAGGCAGAACTATTGCCGAAAACTGCCAAATGCTTTGCAAAGAATGTAATAGAAGGAAATCTGGCAAATAGTTTTTTATAGGTAACGATTCTTAAACTTTTTTGCTGCGTACCTACGGCACGAATTTCTTTCGGTTGCAATGTTATTTCTACCAACCTATTGTTCCTAACGGAACAAGAAAATGGCAAGAGCGGGCAAAACACTTGGAAGAATTGTTTTTTTAGGTATCTTTGCATAGAAATTTTTAATCGCAATATCTATGAATAACATTAAATTGTTTCAGGACAAAAGAATTCGCTCCGTATGGAACGAGGAAGAAGAGCAATGGTATTTTGTAGTTGAGGATGTGGTTGCTGCATTGACAGATAGTTCCGATCCTAAACAATACGTAAAACGTATGAAACTACGTGATATGGAACTTGCAAAAGGATGGGTACAATTTGTACCTACCCTTTGGGTTGAAACTGCTGGAGGTAAACAACGAATGAATTGTGCCAATGTGAAAGGTCTTCTTCGTATTATCCAATCTATTCCGTCACCCAAGGCGGAACCGTTCAAATTATGGCTCTCGCAAGTGGGTTACGAGCGTTTGCAAGAAATTGAGAATCCCGAACTTGCACAAGAACGAATGAAGGAACTCTATGAACAGAAAGGGTATCCCAAAGATTGGATTGACAAGCGACTACGTGGTATTGCCATTCGTCAAAATTTGACCGACGAGTGGAAAAAACGAGGTATTACAGAGAAACATGATTTTGCAATCCTCACAGCCGAAATAAGTAAAGCAACATTCGGGATGACTCCCTCTGAATATAAGGAATACAAGGGCTTGACAAAGAAAAACCAAAATCTTCGCGACCACATGAATGACCTAGAATTGATTTTTACAATGCTGGGGGAACGAGTTACTACCGAAATTTCCGAAAAAGAAGAACCAGAAACGTTCGGTGAGAGTAAGAACATAGCCCGACGAGGCGGAACCGTTGCTGGCAAAGCCCGTGAAGCGACAGAGAAAGAACTGGGACGAAGTGTTGTGTCAAACAAGAATTACCTTTCGGTTGCCGAAAAGAAAAAACTTAAATAAAACGATATAGATTGTTTGCTCCGCTTTTCGACTGAGTTGCGAAGCGTCAAAAAAATCAACGGAGTGGAGCGGTAAAAAGAGTTGGTGCCTTAATACGTGACGGCTTGCACTACGAAAGTGCGGCACTTCAACTCTTTTAGCGGAACGCAGTTGATTTTTAGCTGAGCAAGTTCGTCTTGAACTTTTTGGTTACTTTTTCTTTCAAGAGAAAAAGTGACATAAAAAATCCTATTGTTGCGTACCTACGGCACGCCTTTCTTCGGTTATAATGCTATTTCTACCAACCAGATGTTCCTAACGGAACAAACGACGAAAATCGTCCACCATCAGTTGACGATTTACGGTTGGATAAAACGCACCTTAAAAGTGCAGAAATCTAATATTTTTTGCACT
>JAEEQV010000102.1:0-7968 GCA_016285445.1 Bacteroidales bacterium | reverse complement strand
TAAGAACGAATTTCCTTATTCCAACCCCTTCATGGCCGTTTCAACAAATTCAGTTGTAGCATACCAATCATAGTGAGCATGGACGAAAGCATTTCCGTTGTGTGCCATTTGCTCTGCCGTTTGCTCATCGCCCAAAAGGTTCAGAATAGCACGGGCGTAGGTTTCAGCAGAATCAGCCACGCAGATTTCTGTCCCATCTTGCGCACGCAATGAGCCGTTTGCCAAAGGCGACGTGATACACGGCAGCTCCATCGACATGGCTTCCAATAGCTTATTTTGCAAACCCGTCCCTATTCGCATGGGAGCAATGAAAATACGCGACTGAGCATACACGTCACGCATATCGTCAACCCAACCGGTAACCGTAATTTTCTCATTTGCAACTGATTTCACCGACGGCGCAGGCGTAGCACCGGCAATACACAACGTAGTTTCCGGTCGTGTTTTCCACACTATCGGCATAATTTCACGTGCAAGAAACGCCACAGCATCAACGTTGGGCGGATATGCCATATTTCCCGTAAAAACCACATCGTAGATTTTTGCAACATCTTTTTTCGTAAAATGCTCGAAATCAACGCCATTCGGTACAACCAAGATTTCATTTTTTCGATCATGGTCAATACATTGACGATCGGAATCACTAATAATCGTCTTTACGTCGAACGTATCCATTATGCGACGTTCATATCGCTGCAAACGACGAAATTCCATACGGAAAACCCATCGTTTGAGACACGAAGCCTTTTCCTCGCGTCGCTTCATACCAACCGACAACGTATCCTGATAATCCATCGTCTTTTTATACGGCTCATCTTGCAAATAAGGGGCAACACGCACCAACTGCCCATACAACATTTCGGGTTGCACGTGCTGAATAAGATTGTGAATGCGGGAATGTGCCGACGAATTGTAGAAATAACCACATTGTATCGGCCATCCTTTCAGAAAAGCAATACAAAGATTCCACAAAATCTTATATTTTGGTAAATCTATGATTTCTATTATCTTACAAAACGGCTGCAATTTTTGTACGGCTTCAGTCTTTTTAGCCGAAGCATCGTCATTCAAGCAACACAGATATATGTCGTTATTGCGGGCAAGACTTTTTATTTGATTGAAAGCACGAAGTTTGTCGCCTTTCTCCAAAGGCCACGGAATTCTTGAAAGTAGGACAAATATCTTCATTGCTTTTCGTTTATTTTTTTTGATAAAACTCGACCAAATCTCTAATAATCAAAGTATTATCAAATTGTCTTGTTATGAAATCCTGTGCATCTCGTGAAATTTCATCTATCGTTTCCGGATGCGAAATAATTGCCTGAATTGCCGAGACGAACTCACTCGGCGAATCGGCAATACACATTTCCTTGCCATTTTCGGCAGAAATACCTTCCGCTCCAATCGAGGTGGAAACAATAACTTTTCCATAGGAAAGTCCTTCCAAAATCTTGATTCTCATTCCCCCACCCGCCAACAACGGCACAATCATAACGGTATGTTGCGACATAAATTCGTAGGCATCAGGAACTTCGCCGACATATTGCACGCCAGCCACACGTATTCGCTCAACGAACCATTGCGGTGCATTTCGACCAGCGACAAACAATTGCAAGTCGGGATGTGATTTTCGCAATTGTTCCCAACAATTATCCAAAAACCACAACAATCCTTGTTGATTTGGCGACCAATCCAAGGCACCCAAATGAAACAACGACAAGGATTCTTCCCGTTTTGTTGCTTTTTGCGGCAGATCTGCTACGAATATACCCGTCGGGGCAACAAACTGTGGTTTGGTATTACCAATGCAATTATAAGTTTCTCCGTCACGTTTGGTTATTGGTATCAAAAAATCATAGGTATTGAGCATTGATTTCTCAAATCGTTCCACTCGCTTTGCCAAATTCTTCAGATACCACCGTTTTGCCAAATTTTTCGTCTCGCTTGCCAACCGTTTCCAAATCTCGAACTCCACATTATGAGCCCTATACGCTATTTTTGCCTGCGAACACTCGCGAATCAACGGGATATACGCACAAAGGTACAACCCCTCGAGTTGGACTACGTCAAATTGTTTTTCCTGCAATATTTGTCGCAACAAATCGGAAAATTCGTCGGTTATAAAACGTGTAGCAGTGTACGGCAGTTTTGAAAACAGCAGATTTTTTAGCGCATCTTTCGCCGTCAAGTCGGTATTGACGAACACGGTACGGAAATCGGCAAAAGACTGCACATGTTCCGGCATTTTTTTAACATCATAGTAATGTTTCGCCGTATTTATAGCCGCCACAGTAACGGAATTCCCCGCCTCCGCCAATCCACGAATCATGGCGAACGTGGCAATTTGTCCGCCGTCCTTCAACGGATAAGGGAACTTGTTACAAACGACTAAAACATTCATTGACAGCAATATATAAAAAAACGCCGATGGAAGATTCCGTCGGCGTTTTCTGTATTATCTGTATTATTATCTTGCGAAACGTTTGTTGAATTCAACCGAGTTACGTGGATTGATTTCGATATAGAAAGCGGTACTCTTTCTTTCTGGGAATTTATACACGCCATATCCTTCTGGAGTTTGACCGATTTTTTTACCACGGAAATGTTTTGCATCCATTTCACGAACTTGTGAAACGTAGAATGATTGTACGATTTCAGTCGTATTTTTACAATCCTTATCAGTTGCAATCACCAATTTGCATGTGAATCTCACTGGAGTATTATCTTCAGTATAATCTACTTTATAAATAGTAGCTTTTTTATTTTTCAACGCATTGTGTTTTTCTTCGTATGAAGCACATGCTGTGTCAAGGATAAGACCTTTATCAAGTTTCTTGTCATTTGGAGTCAAATAGTAGTTACCTTTTGTATAAGTGCTTTTTGACAAAATTTCAGAAACCTCATCTTTCTTTTCTTCACGACCCATCGTGATTTTTTGCCATTCATAATCCATATCAGTCAACGTTGGTTCACTTGCCTTATAACGTTGAAACATAGTATATTGAGCGTCTGACAATTCGTTTTCTACAGGAGTCATCGGAAGTTCCACACCTTCAATCGTAAATGTTGATTTTGACCAGTTTACATAAATAGGAGCATCAGTCTGATTCTCAATCTTTACTTGCATTTTACCTTGGCTTGACCAGAACAAATAGCTCACATCAGCCAAATTATTTTCTGCGTGATATTGTTTATACTCGTTCAAAGGAAGATTGCTTACCGAAGCAACATCATAAATTTGAACATAACCACTTGCGTTATTTACGTTTTGAGCTTGTACGTTAACAGCCATCAAGACAGCCAAACCTACAACAGATAAAATTCTAACAATCTTTTTCATAAACAATAATTATTAAGATATTGGACAAATATAGACATTTTTTTAGAATGCACCATATTGACACATATTTTTTCGTATCTATTTTGTCTAAATCAAAAAGATATTGTGTTTCTTACATTCAGAAACAATGTCGTCGCCCCACAAAGAGCTTTGCACTTCGCCTATGTGAGCTTTTCTCAAGAAGAACATACACAAACGACTTTGTCCGATTCCACCACCGATAGACAACGGCAATTCATCGTTCAACAACATTTTATGGAACAACAAATTCTTTCTATCCTCGGCATTCGCCTTTTTCAACTGATATTCCATGGCATTTTTATCGACACGGATACCCATTGACGAGATTTCAAAAGAATTTTCCAAAACAGGATTCCATAATAATATGTCGCCGTTCAAGCTCCAATCATCGTAATCGGGAGCACGGCCATCGTGTTTCTCACCGTTTGAAAGTGTGTCGCCTATACCAATTAAGAATACCGCGCCACATTCCTTTGTAATCTCATATTCACGTTGCTTTGCAGTCAAATTCGGATATTTCTGCAACAATTCCTCCGACGTGATAAACGTGATTTTTTCTGGCAGGATCGGTTTTATCTGCGGATATTCTTCGGAAACAACATATTCTGTATGTTTCAGCACATCGTAAATGCGCTTTACCATCAAACGAAGAAACGCCATATTTCTGTCCTCGGGAGCAATCACTCGTTCCCAGTCCCATTGATCTACATATAATGAATGTATATTATCCAAATCCTCGTCAGGACGAATCGCATTCATATCGGTAAGGACTCCGTAGCCTGGCTTCATTTCGTACTTAGCCAATGCCATCCGTTTCCATTTTGCCAACGAATTTACGACCTCCGCCTGACTATCGTTGAGGGCTTTCACGGGAAAAGTCACTTTTCGTTCCACGCCGTTCAAATCATCATTGATTCCTGTTCCCTTCAACACGAACAACGGAGCCGTCACACGACGCAAGCACAATCCAACAGATAAGTTTTTCTCAAACGTATCCTTTATCAATTTAATCGCCAACTCCGTCTGTTGCAACGTCAATGGTGACGAATAATTTTCTGGAAAATATGTATTCACAGACATATCAAATATTTTTTGCAAAATTAACATTTTTAATTAGAATACGTGAAAATTCAACCAGATTTTCTTTGAATTTTAAAGCAACATTAAAAATTTATTTTCAAATATTTAGGAAACAGGCCGATTATTCCATATTATAAATAATACGAAATGTATATTTCAAAAATATTTTCTCCCTATTGCAAGTCAAATTCTAAATATTTTTTATTTTTGCAAACGATTAAGGCCTTTTTAGCTCAGCGGTAGAGCACTTCACTCGTAATGAAGGGGTCAACGGTTCAAATCCGTTAAAAGGCTCAAAAAGACTTACCTTCATGGCAAGTCTTTTTTTTTGAGACGATACATAATAAAGTGTATATTTGCACAATGGCTCTTTAGTTCAATGGATAGAATAGTAGTTTCCGGAACTATTGATTAGGGTTCGATTCCCTGCGGGGCTACAATATTCCAGTTTTTCCCTATGGCAGACAATCGGCAACGGATAATTCTTGTGGTGAGCAATGATTTGTCGTGTGACGCTCGTGTGCATAAAATGGCGACAACGCTCACGAATACAGGATATTCGGTTCTTGTGCTTGGCCGTAAGTTACCCCAAAGTTTGCCTTTGTCGGAGATGCCCTACGAACAACGTCGATTGCGATTCTTGTGTAATCGGGGCGCATTGTTTTATGCGGAAATGAATATCCGATTCTTCTTTTTCTTGCTGTTCAGAAAATTCGACCTTGCAACGGCAAACGACTTGGACACCTTGTTGGCAGTGTATTGTGCGACGATAATCCGACGGAAGGCCATTGTATACGATAGTCACGAATATTTTACCGAAGTACCTGAATTGCAACAGCGACCACGTGTGAAAACGTTTTGGCTGGGGTTGGAACGACGTATTTTCCCAAAACTTCGTTATACCATGACGGTGTGCGAATCCATTACAAAAATCTATCAGCAAAGCTATCATACCAATGTCGAGGTTGTGAAGAATGTGCCGTTTCTGCAAGCTACGCAAGCGATTCCTGCAAATCTGCAATTGCCGTCAAAACACGTGGTGCTATATCAAGGTGCGCTGAATCTTGGTCGCGGACTTGAAATGCTCATAGAATCCATGCAGTTCTTGACAGACGTTTGTCTGCTCCTTATTGGCGATGGCGATAAGACAATGGAACTGAAACAGTTAGCAAAAGAAAAGGCTGTGGGTGAAAAGGTGATTTTTACAGGGAAGATTCCGTTCGAGAATTTGCCATCATATACGCAATTGGCAACCATAGGCGTATCGGTTGAGGAAGATATGGGCGACAACTATCGCTATGCGTTGCCAAATAAACTGTTTGACTACATTCACGCGGGAAAACCCGTACTTGTGTCGGATTTGCCAGAGATGAGAAACGTTGTCGAAACGTATCGTTGTGGCGAAGTGTTGCAAAATCGTACGCCTAAACTTGTCGCCCGACAAATTCAAACTCTCTTGCAAAATACTTTGCAATTACAATCCTATGCCGAACAAAGCAGAAAAGCTGCCCAAGAACTGTGCTGGCAAAGGGAGGAAGAAAAGATTTTACAACTCTATCGTAATTCTCTGAATTTCAACTGACCATTTTGGTAAAATTTATATATTTGCGTTGCTTAAATGAAATTAGTACTAATAAATTTATAAAACAATGAGAAAAAAAATAGTAGCAGGAAACTGGAAATGTAACACTACTTTGCAAGAAGGTGTTGCATTGGCAAAAGAAGTAAACAGCATCGTAAAAACTTCTGATGTACAAGTTATTTTGGGAACTCCATTCATTCACTTGACTGAAGTTGTAAAATTAGTTGATAACAAGGCAATTGCAGTTGCAGCACAAAACTGTGCAGCTGAACCTAAGGGAGCTTTCACGGGTGAAGTTTCTGCTGCTATGGTAAAATCAACTGGTGCTCAATATGTTATCCTTGGTCATAGCGAACGTCGTGGTTACTATGGTGAAACAAGCGAAATCCTTAACAAGAAATTGGCTTTGGCTTTGGAAAACGGTTTGACCCCAATCTACTGTTGCGGTGAAGCTCTTGATGTTCGTGAGGCTGGAAAACAAAACGATTTCGTTATCAATCAGTTGAACGAGACTATCTTCAAACTTTCTGCTGACGATTTCAAGAAATTGGTTATCGCATACGAACCAATCTGGGCAATCGGAACTGGCAAGACAGCTACTTCTGACCAAGCTGAAGATATGTTGAAGACTATCCGCGAAGCTATCGCTGCTAAATATGGCAAGGCAATCGCTGACGAAACTTCTATTCTTTACGGTGGAAGCTGTAATGCAAAGAATGCAAAAGAATTGTTCGCAAAACCAAATATCGACGGTGGTTTGATTGGTGGCGCTTCTTTGAAGGCAGAAGACTTCAATACAATTGTAATGTCATTCTAATAATAGAATCATATTTATAAAAAAAAAGCCATCGATTTTCGATGGCTTTTTTTATGCAATTCCCCAATCTTTCGTTACTTAATTATGACTTTGAACGTCGATTCTCCTACTTTCACAAGATATACGCCGTCAAGTTTGATGTTGAATTCGTATTCCGTAGCGTCTTTTGCGAAATTGATTTTTCCTCCCTTCACGTCATACACGGCTGTTTCCGCATATTCCGCATTCTTCACATAAATCGTATGACCGATTGCATAAACATCGGCATTCGATTTCACTACGTTTTGTACTGCAACGTTATTTTCAACCTCGGCAATGTTAGACATAGCCAAAGAAAACGGACCCGATTCTGCTTTCAGGAACTGTGTCTTTGGATTAATCGTTTCTGGTAGTTTCACGCCCACGTAATATGAGGTCGTTCCACGTGCTGGTAACGTATCCGTATAAGAAGTCAAGTCTGACGGAATTGTAGCCAACGTGTCGATTTCCGCCACGCCCTTCACCTTCGTCTTGCGGAGGATTACGTACGAATCGAAGTCTATGCCCTCGTACGGATCCCATGCCAGGTGGTTCTCAACGCCCAACGACTTGATCTTCATCAGGTGGAGCGAGCTGTGGTAATCGCTCATCGCAGTCTCGTTGCCGCATACGTCCGTCGCCGACATCTTGTACTTCCATGCACGTTCCATCGGATTAGCCGCCAAGTCCTCATACACGCTCAGCTCGCCGTATGGAACGTCGACAACCTTGTCATACTTGTTCTTCGCCGTGTCAACACGATAAATCGTGTAGTAGTCAATCAAATCAGTATTTTCCTTCAGCCAAACGACAAGGTTCTTGCCCGATTCCTGACTTACCGTCACCAACGCGATCTCTGGTTGTTTCAGTTTGATGCTCGGAACCGTCACGCTCAGAGATGCCTTACAGTTCTTGCTGTCAACCACATCCAGCGTATAGTCGCCGGCACGGACGTCGACCAAGTCTTTTGTCGTCTTGCTGTTTGACCACTTGTAAATCAGGTCGTCGCTGTTTGCCGTGATGTACACCGCCCCGTCGGCCTTGTCGCATGCAGTCTCTACCGTCGTCGCGACTGAGATCACCGGTGCTTCTGGTGCTACCAACGTGTCA
>JAEEQV010000101.1:0-7983 GCA_016285445.1 Bacteroidales bacterium | reverse complement strand
AATATATCAACTAACACGTTGCCGAGTCGTTGTATACAGGCATTATGACCGATACGGGGCGATTGGATTATTCGTCGAATTATTCCGAAGTGTATAATGTGATGGGCAAATTGGTCGGAATGGGAGTGAACAAGATGTTTATCCACGATAAAATAAACAATGTGTATAGTTACGACCGTTTTCGTCTTCAATCAAAAATAATGAAGGATAATTTCGTTTATCTACCTGAATATCATGCTGGATATATGATGATAACCAATCAGGATAAAAAAGATTTTCATTTCCAGTTAGGCGATTCCGAAGGTTTTGTAAATATGCCGCTGTGTATGAAAGATTTGAAATTTGTGGCGTTGTTCACTGAATACGAAAAAGGGCCTGTGAAAGTTTCGCTTCGTTCAAAGGGGAAATTTCCTGCCAGTTCGTTTGCCACGGAATTTTTTAATGGTGGAGGACACTTCAACGCCGCTGGCGGAAAACATTTCGGCACATTGACCGAAGCCATTGAGGTTTTCAAAAATGGCTTGGAAAAATACAAGGACAAGTTGGAAAAATAATTTTTCTTTTTTCGTGTGCCGAAACCGTATGAACGTGGCGTGCCACGTCCATACAAATCATTGTGAATGAAAATCTAATTATTTTTGATTCTTTTCAAATTCGTTTTTTGCGTTTTGTGCTAAGAAATGCAAACGGTTATACACGTTCACCTCGCTCGTGTTTCCATCGAAATCGAGGAACAGAAGATTTGTTTGTGGATATAACGTCTTGATTTTCTTTTCAATACCCTTCGAAATGATATGGTTTGCAATGCAGCCGAACGGTTGCAAACTCACCACGTTGTTCACGCCTTCTTGTGAGAAACTCACTATTTCGGCAGGAATGAGCCAACCTTCGCCAAACTGGTTCACCAAACTCAACACTTGTTCGGCATTTTTCGCCTCCATATCAATCGTATGTTTCGGTCGATAATACTTGAATTTCGACGCTATTGCCTCAACTTTCTTTTCAAACCTGTCGTAACGAAGTTTCAGATAATCTGCAAAAATCTTGGTTCCCAAACTTGTCGTACGTAAATTGTGTTTCGTATTTACTTTCAGGTTGATAAACTCTTGTGTGAAGAAATCCATCAAGTCGGGGAAACGTGGCTCTATGCCTTGCGAAATAAGCCAGTCGGCAACGTGCATATTCGCATACGGGTTGTATTTCAGGTAAATTTCACCCACAATGCCTATTTGCGGACGAGGGCAATTGTCTTCGGCCATTTTGTTGTAGTCTTCCACTGCTCGTTTCAGCAGTTTCAGCACGCCCACGTGGTCGTTGTGACGCGAAAGTTCCGCCGCATTTTCAAGATATGACTGCGTTAGTTTCTCAGTTCCGCCTTTCACTTTCTCACGAACTATCGTCGCATAGTGCATACGCGACAACACGTCGGCAAACAAAGCGTCGGCAAGAATTAGTTTCACAACTTTTGTCCATGCAAGTTCAAAACCGGGCTGTTCGTTGTCCTGCGAACCGCCAGTTGCGAACGAAACCACGGGAACATTGTCGATTCCGCTGTTCAAAATCGCCTTGCGAATGAGAGCAATATAGTTCGACGCACGACATTGACCGCCCGTCTGCGTCATTATGACCGCTGTCTTGTCGAGGTCGTATTTTCCTGATTTAAGGGCTTTTATAATGTCGCCGATAACGAGTGTGGCGGGAAAACAAATTTCATTGTTGGAGTACGTAAGACCCACGTTGACAGATTCCTTGTCGGAAACAGGCAGAGTCTCCATTTCGTAGCCAAGACATTCGAAAATTGACGGAATGAGCGGCGAAGCAAATTTCGTAAAGAACGGAGCGAGAATTTTCCGTTTTTTGTCTTCTTCCTTGAACGGCGGAGTTTTTTTGATAATCTTCGAACCCATTACGCCGTCACGACCGCCACCCAAACGAATTGTCTCTATGAGCGAACGCAGACGAAGGCGCATTGAGCCAGTGCTGTTAATTTCGTCAACACGGATAAACGTGTACGATTTTTTCGCTTGCTCAAAAAATTCCTTTATCTCGTCGGAAAGGAAACTGTCGGGACCGCAGCCAAACGAGTTCATCTGAACGAAATGAACATCGTAATCGTCATTATTTATAACCCATTGGGCGGCACGCATAATTCTGTTAGGATACGTCCACTGTGCCACGTGAAGGTAATCTTTCAACGAAAGTCCCTGAATATTTGTGACAATTTCCTCGGTGACGACGCTCGCGCCAAGTTCGGCAAGAATTTGCGACGTTTTTTGGTGTACCAAATGGTCGGTGTGATACGGTCGAGCCGCCAGCATTATGATTGGACGACCTTCCTGTTTAGCACGCTCCATAATGCGGAACCCTTTCTTTTTATATTGCTCGCGATACCGTTTTTGTTCACGGAGAGCTTCGTCGAACGCATTTTCGAACGTACGGGGCTTTACGCCGAATTGTTTTAGGTACGCCCAACAACTTTTGCGTAGCAATTTGTCATCGCGGAACGTGATGACTGGCTTGTCGAACGGAATATTGTTGCGTTTTTCGAGCGGAATGGCACTGTCGAGAACTTCAGCATAACTCGAAACTACAGGACAGTTGTAACTGTTCTTTGATTCTTTAAATTCATTTTCCTCATAAATGGCAAGAGGATAGAAAATTCTGTCAACTCCCTTGTCAACCAAGTTGAAGATATGACCGTGAGCAATTTTTGCAGGGAAACAAATATTGTCTGCCATAATAGTTCCCTGCCCTTTTTCGTATGTTTTCGTCGTTGATTCATCGGACAACACCACGTCCAATCCAGAATGTGTAAACAGCGTGTTCCAGAATGGGAAATTCGCATACATTCCCAAAATTCGCGGAACGCCGATTTTAATGTTTTTCACATCGTTGAGGGCATTCATATCACGGTTGAACAACAAATCGTATTTAAATTCATACAGATTTTCGCCTCGTTCAGCAGTGTTTCCCTTCGATGTGAATATTTTCTCGCACTTGTTGCCCGAATAGTGAACCGCCTTGTTGCTAAATGTGAATTTCGTCACCAAGCAACTGTTGGAACAGCCACGGCAGTTGATTTGTCGTGTCGTGTATGACAAAGCTTCCTGCCGGTTGTCGTAACCAATGAAAATTGACGGAACTTGTTCGTTGTTGTAACGAGTCTGAGCATAATATGCTGCACCCAAGGCACCCATCAATTCAGGTTTGTTGGAACTGTAAATCGTCTTTCCCGTCAGTTTTTCCATTGCCCTGAAAATCGACGGGTTTTTGAACGTACCGCCCTGTACGAGAATTTTCTCGCCAAGAACGTTCATATTCTTGATTTGCAGAACTTTGAACAACGCATTCTTAATGACCGAATATGCAAGTCCTGCTGCTATTTCCGACGTTTCGGCACCTTCGCGAAGAGCTTGTTTCACCTGCGAGTTCATAAATACCGTACAGCGAGAGCCCAAATCGCACGGTTTTGGAGCTGTACACGCCAGTTTTCCAAATGATTCAGCAGTATGATTCAAGGTTTGGGCGAAATTCTGAATGAACGAACCACAACCCGACGAACACGCCTCGTTGATTTCCACATTTTGAATCTTACCATTTTTAATGAAAATGGCTTTCATATCTTGACCGCCAATATCAAGAATGAACGACACTTCGGGTTCAATTTTTTGAGCAGCGGTAGTGTGGGCGATTGTCTCCACAATACCTTCGTCCATATTGAATGCAGCACGAATAAGGTCTTCGCCGTAACCAGTCACAGCTGCACGAAGCACATTGATTGTCTTGCACTTCAAATCGGCACAACAAGCTTCCAAACCAGTATTTACGGCAAGAATCGGATTACCCTTGTTCGTGTCGTAATGCGAAGCAATCAATTTTCCATCTTTGTCAAGCAAGACGACTTTGGTTGTTGTAGAACCACTGTCGATTCCTAAAAACACGTCGATAGAATCTTGCCCTTCTTCAATTTTCGATTCGGGGATTTGAACTATGCGACGATATTCATTCCATCCGTTGAAGTCTTCTTCATCAATAAACAACGGTTCCAGACGGTTTTTGACGGAAACGTTTGAAATGTTTGATATTTCGTCGTACAAAGTTTGAATGTCGTATTCCTTTTCTTCGGATTCCGCAGCAAGAGCGGCTCCCCACGCAGGAAACAATTGGCTGTTTTCGGGAGAAAACGCATTTTCTTCCGTGCATCCAATCAAATTGCGCAACATTTTCTGTAAAGCGGGAATATAGGTAAGCGGACCGCCAATGAACAGTACATTCGGTTTTATGTCGATTCCACGCGAAAGAGCGTTGATGACTTGCAGTGCGACAGCGTGAAAACACGAAGCCGCAATATCGCTTACGGGAACTTTGCGAGCAATTAGATTTTGAACGTCGGTTTTTGCAAACACGCCACAGCGAGAAGCAATCGTGTAAATTTGAGTTGACTCTTCTGCCAACTTGTTCAAATCGTGCGTTTCCACGTTCAGCAAAGTTGCTATTTGGTCGATAAACGCACCCGTACCGCCGGCACAACTTCCGTTCATACGAATATCGGGCGACTTGCCTTCTTCGTAGAAAATGATTTTTGCATCCTCTCCGCCAATATCCACAAGCGTGCGGACGTTTTTATAATTTTTCTGTATGACTTCCGAAGCAGCAATAACTTCCTGCACAAAAGGCAACGATTTCTGTTCGGCGATACCCATTGCAGCACTACCAGTCAGACAGATTTTTATTTGTTTTGCTTCAGGAAATTTCTTCTGGATTTGTTGTAAAATGTCGAGAACACTTTCTTTTATCTTCGTATTGTGTCGCTGATACGAAGTGTAAACAATCTCTCCAGAACGTGTCACTACTGCTTTTGCAGTGGTTGAACCTATATCGATTCCTAAATGTAATTTCTCTGTATTCATATCGGTGCAAAGGTAATAATTGTTTTACAAACTGATTGCGGTTGAGTATTAAAGATTGAACATTGCATATATCCAATTGGGAATTTCCTTTTTTCTATGGTTCAAAAGTGCCACATAGCCGTCGTAATCAACTTTGCAGACATTTTTTATAATCACATTCCCGATAAACGGGAACACTATGAGCGACATAAGATTTATGAAAATTTGATCAACATCTTGAGACGTTTTTCCTAAATCTTTCATCTGTTTTTCGAAAAAACTATTCTTGATTATGTCGGTCGGATTCAGTTTTTGAAGAATAAAATCGGGATTTTTTTGCGTTTCAAGAAATATAAATATCGGTAAATCAGGTTCTTGCATAAAAATTGAAAAATAGTTGCTCGTGAGAGTTTCAATTTTTTGTCTGACCGACGTGTTAGAATCGTTTGTTATACCAATAATCGCGTTTCGGAACGACAGGATGGAATCGCCCATTATTTCCTCGAACAAAGATTCCTTGCTTCTATAATAATAATTGATAAGAGCAAGGTTTACGCCCGCTTCTTCGGCAATGTCCCTTGTCCGTGCCGCATCGTATCCTTTGGCCTGAAACACCTTTCGTGCCGCATCCTTGATTTTCTGTTCTGCGAATGAATTGCTCATTGTTTTTTTGCAAATATACAAAAATTTAATCATTTGTTTAAAACAAGTGATTAAAATAAAAAAGAAATGGAACAAAATAGATTTGCTATATCTGTCGCCGTAGACAGACAGTAACAGAGGATTTAAAAAAACTTATGCTCGCAGCGGCTGGATTGCAAATCCAGCCGAACAAAGTTTTTCTATTGATGTTGACAGAAAGCAACAGAGAACACGTCAACGGAGTCTTGTTCCGCCTCTATTTTTGTTTCAGGAATATTGACAATTCTTCGGTATTCATTCCATCCTTGAAAATCCTCTTCGTTGATAAACAACGGTTCCAGACGATTCTTGACAGAGATATTAGAGATTTGAGTAATATCGTTGTACAAAGTCTGTACCTCATATTCCTTTTCCTCGGCTTCTACTGCAAGAGCGGCACCCCATGCAGGGAAAAGTTGGCTGTTTTGAGGAGAAAACGCATTTTCTTCCGTGCATCCAATCAATTCGCGCAACATTTTCTGCAAAGCGGGAATGTACGTGAGAAGCCCGCCAATAAATAGCACGGTAGGTTTTATGTCGATTCCTCGAGAAAGAACGTTGATAACTTGCAATGCAACCGCATGGAAACACGACGCCGCAATGTCGCTTACGGGAACTATGCGAGCAATAAGATTCTGAACATCAGTTTTCGCAAACACACTACAGCGAGAAGCAATTGTGTATATCTGAGTTGACTCTTCAGCCAGTTTGTTCAAATCCTTCGTCTCCACGTTCAACAGCGTGGCTATTTGGTCTATGAACGCACCTGTACCACCGGCACAACTACCGTTCATTCGAATGTCGGGAGATTTTCCTTCTTCGTAAAAAATGATTTTTGCATCCTCGCCGCCAATATCAACGAGCGTGCGGACATCCTTGAAATTCTTCTGAATCACCTCGGAAGCGGGAATTGCTCCTTGATTTTATCAAGAATGGCAAGAATACTTTCTTTTATTTTTGTATTGTGTCGCTCGTACGACGTGTATATAATTTCGCCACAACGCGTCACAACCGCCTTTGCAGTCGTCGACCCGATGTCTATACCCAAATGTAAACCAACCTTCTTCATATTGACTGCAAAAGTAATAATTTTTTGCAAACTGCTGTCGTTTTTCAAAGATTGGAATTATTCAGAAGACATGTGTCCTTGTTTTAACTAATACACGTAATTCACCACATGCCAAATGGCAAAAAACTCGGCAATGGTTACATGGTTGTTTATCGTGTAAAGAATGTCGCTGCTGTACGACGATGTGCCGCGATATACTTTCCCGTCACTCCAATTACAGATAACGTCGCTCGAATACGAGGAATTACCTTTGTACATTTTGCCGTCACGAATTGTACAAACCACGTCGCTGCTATAACTGGAATTGCCTTTATACACTTTCCCGTCAGAAATAGTGTAGAGCACGTCGCTACTATAACTTGAGTTCCCTTTGTAAATTTTATTGTTCTGCACCGTAACCAACACGTCGCTCGAATACGAGGAAGTGCCTTTGTAAATCTTGCCGTCTTTCGCGTTGCATATCACATCGCTACTATAACTCGACGTACCCTTATAAACTTTGCAAGCATTCTGATTTACAGAACTTTGGAAGAAAAAAGCCATAACGAATAATACTATTTGTAAAACATTTTTTTTCATACTTATCTTCAAAATTTTTCAAATGTAAAAAAAATTAACATCCGTTGTTTTTCTTGGAAAAACTTTTGAAAAACTCGTAGTTATAAAATTTAATTTCTTAAATTTGCCCAAATTTTTTTGAAAGAAACACATAGGTTAAAATTATGGGTGAATCGTTGTTTTTGATGATTGTAGGTATGGTGACCGTGTTCACTGTGCTGTGTTTGGTGGTTTTATTGGGTAATATCATTATTCGTTTTGTAAATAGATTTTTGCCTGAGGAAGTTGCGGCAAAACCAAGTGCTTCGGCAGCTCCTGCAATCGATCCGAAAGTTTATTCGGCTATTTGTTCAGCTGTATCAACCGTTACAGGCGGCAAAGGTTCGGTTGTTGACGTTAAGAAATTGTAATTTTAATAACATATATAATAAGTATAATCACAATGGGGAAACAAATTAAATTCTCTTTGGTTTACAGAGACATGTGGCAAAGTAGTGGTAAGTACCAACCACGTGTTGACCAATTGGTTCGTATAGCTCCCGAAATCATCAATATGGGTTGTTTTGCCCGTGTTGAAACTAACGGTGGCGGTTTTGAACAAGTAAATTTATTGTATGGTGAAAATCCAAATAAAGCTGTTCGTGCATGGACAAAACCATTCCACGAAGCAGGTATTCAAACTCACATGCTCGACCGTGCGTTGAACGGTTTGCGTATGAGCCCTGTTCCTGTTGATGTTCGTAAATTATTCTACAAGGTTAAGAAAGCACAAGGTGTTGACATCAC
>JAEEQV010000100.1:0-7998 GCA_016285445.1 Bacteroidales bacterium | reverse complement strand
CTTGGTGTTTACGGTGCTGACTTGAGTTATGCAAGTATTTTCGAGCAAGATCAGACAATTATGCAATATATGCAAGTTTCAAAGAAATTGGCTATTGGCTTGGATTTGTTGGCTGCAATCGACCAATCAATCATTGATCGTTTGGAAGCAAACCACGACAACCGCGACTCTGTAATCAGAATCATCTCTGAAACATTCCTTAACTCTAACTCTACTTTGAAAGAAGACAATCGTCCAGAAATGGCTGCATTGATTCTTGCTGGTGGTTGGGTAGAAGCATTGTACTTGGCAACTCAATTGACGAAAGATGTTGTGAAAGACAAAGAATTGATTGAAAGAATCGTTGAACAAAAACTTTCTTTCAGCGAATTGACTCAATTGCTTGGCGAATATGCTGAACAAAATGCCGACATTGCAGAGGTTATCGGACAGTTGCAAGGTATTTCGAAGACTTTCAACGAAATAGAAATTGTTAAGTCTGGTATTGAAACTGTAACTGATGAAGAGTCTGGAACAACAGTATTGAAAGCAACTCAAAAAATTAACATAACACAAGCTCAATTTGATGCTTTGAAGAAAGAAGCAGCTACTTTGAGAAACTCATTTATCCAATAATTTAAAGATTTAGCAGATATGAAAAATGTAAGTAAATTATTAGTGTTGGTTGTATCTTTCGTATTGTTAGGTACTTTATCTTACGGACAATGTAGAACATTTGCTAAGAGCGAATGTAAACCAGCTTTGGAACCATACGTTCACGATGGTATTTTTAATGCTACTGAATTATCAGAAGGTGAATCAGCAGAATTGTATAAAACATTCTATTCAAATCAAAACTATCGTATTGCGATTTGTGGCGATGCTCAACTTCCAAAAATCAAATTCTCGATCATGGATGCTGATAGAAATGTTTTGTTCACAAATGCAAAACACTCTTTCAAAAGAGTTTGGGACTTCAAGATGGAATCAAGTCAACAATTGATCATCTCTATTGAAGTTGAAACAAACGATGAAAACATCAGTGATGAAATCGCTCGCGGTTGTGTTGCTGTTCTTGTTGGTTTCTCTGCTGATTAATTCTTAATTAGTTGAATCATAAAGGCTGTTTTGAGGTTTCAAGACAGCTTTTTTTATGTTATGAGATGCAAACATGAGACGCAATGCATTGCGTCTCTACAATAATTCTTAATTTAATTCTATTGGCAATTCTTCAGGTCGAAAATATTACCAAATACTACGGCGAATATCTTCTGTTCGATAACCTCTCGTTTGTAATAAATCGTGGGGAACGTATTGCGCTTGTTGCCAAAAACGGAATGGGCAAAACCACGCTCATTAAGGTGATAATGGGTATGGACACGCCAGAACAGGGCAGAATCTTGTTTGAACCCGATGTGTCGGTCGGTTATTTGGATCAAGACACCGAACTGGAATCGTCGTTTACGGTGTACGAAGAAGTGTATTCGGCAAATCAAAAGGTGCTGTCGGCAATGAGCAGATACGAACAAGCACTGACGGTGGGTAACGAGAAGGAGATACAAAAGGCGACCGACGATATGGATTCCACCGATGCGTGGAACTACGAACAGCAGGTGAATCTGATTATTTCAAAACTGGAATTGCCTTCGCAACAAAAGATTTCAGAGTTGTCGGGTGGCCAGAAGAAACGTGTTGCAATGGCGAAAATTCTGATACTTGCTCCCGATTTGCTGATTTTGGATGAACCAACCAACCACCTTGACATTGCTATCATAGAATGGCTGGAAGATTATCTGAAGACGATACGTAGCACCTTGCTCTTGGTTACGCACGACCGTTATTTCCTTGATAATGTGTGCGATACGATTCTTGAATTGGATGACAAGATAGTCTATCGTTATTCTGGAAACTATTCCTATTACCTTGAGAAAAAGCAAGAACGCTTGCAAGTACAGACAGCCGAGGTCGCAAAGGCAAAAAACCTGATGCGTAAGGAACTTGACTGGATGCGCCGTCAGCCACAGGCACGGGGAACTAAGGCACGATACAGAATCAATGCGTTTTACGATTTGAAGGAGATAGCCGAAACCAAGGTTGAATCCGACGATGCAATGATAATCAACGTGGCGAGTCAATATCTTGGCAATAAGGTGGTTGATTTGAAAAGCATTGACAAATCGTTTGGCGACAAACAAATTCTATCAAAAGTGACCTATTCGTTCAGCAAGGGCGAACGGGTCGGCGTTATTGGCGAAAACGGATGTGGCAAGTCAACGTTGTTGAACATTATCACGCAACAATTGCAACCAGATTCGGGTACGGTTGACTGGGGCGATACGCTTTCTATCGGATACTATAAACAGGACGGTTTGCTCGGGTGCGATGGCAAGCATGTGATAGATGTGATAAAAGACATTTCCGACAAGATTGAATTGGAGCACGGTCACACGATTTCGGCTGCACAATTCCTCGAACAATGGAATTTTCCTCGTTCCGTGCAATATTTATACGTGTCGAAACTGAGAGGAGGTGAGAAGAAGCGCTTGTATCTGATGACGGTCTTGATGCAAAAGCCGAATTTCTTGATTCTTGACGAGCCGACCAACGATTTGGATTTGTTTACCATACAGTTGCTGGAAGAATATCTGCTTAATTTTAAAGGTTGCGTCTTGGTCGTTTCCCACGATAGATTCTTTATTGACAAGGTTGCCGAACATTTGCTGATTTTCAAGGGAGCTGGCGAAGTGGGAGAGTTTCCAGGAAATTATTCCGTTTTCCGTGAATACGAGAAAAAACGTCTGGCGGAACAAGAAAAAACGGAAGAAAAGGAGAAAGTTGTTTTACAAAGAGAGCCACGTAAGAAAAAAGGACTTTCGTATAAAGAGGAACAATTGCTGAAACAAACAGAACAGGAAATATCGCAATTATCCCAGGAGAAACAAGAGTTGGAGGCTCTGTTTGCGTCGGGAACATTGTCGCAAACCGAATTGATGGAAAAATCACAACGTATGGGCGACTTACTTTCGTTGCTCGACGAGAAGGAAATGATTTGGCTGGAACTGAACGAAAAAATGGGGTAAAGAGAGGATTTATACTTTTTTAGTCACATCAAAAAAATAATCAAATTTTTTTTGCTTTATGCAGTATAAATCTTAAAGAAAGTTCTATTTTTGCACCACAAAATAATTTAATAGCAAAAAAATGGCAGAAGAATCTCAAAACGTAGGTCAATTGGAGCAAATTGGCGAATCAGTTTCTAAAATAGAAAAATTCTTTGAAGATAATAAAAAGACTATCACTATCGTTGTTGTTGTCGTAGCAGTGTTGATTTGTGGTTTCTTTGCATATAAGAATCTTTATTTGACAAAACAACAAGACAAGGCATTGGCTGCAATGTGGCAAGCACAACGTGCGTTTGACGAAGATTCGTTCCAAATAGCATTATATGGTAATGAAAATGTTACTGGTTTTGTAGATGTTATTGACGAATACAGCAACACAAAGGCAGGAAACACGGCATATTATTATGCTGGCTGTTGTGCAATGAAACTTGGCGAATTTGAGGATGCTGTAAAATATTTGAAGAAATTCTCTACCGACGATCCTATCTTGGAACCTCTATCAATCGGATTGTTGGGTGATGCATATTGCGAATTGAATGAGTTGGACAAGGCAGTTTCAAAATATGAAAAGGCTGCAAAAGTTGCCGACGACGAGTATATGAGTCCTATGTTCTTGTCAAAAGCAGGACTTGTATATGAAAAGCTTGGAAAATATAGCGATGCAATCAAGGTTTATACAAAAATAAAGAAAGAGTACGACAACTCTCCACAAGCTGCATCAATAGACAAGTACATAACGAGAGCTAACTTGTTGAAGAAATAATGGCTACATCGTTAAAAAATCTTTCTGAATACGATAGTAAATCTGTTCCTAACGCATCGGAACTTTCCATTGGAATTGTTGTTGCGGAATGGAATATGGATGTGAACAACAAACTTTTGCAAGGAGCCATTGAGGCATTGCAAAAACATGGTGTCGCAGAGAAAAATATCATCGTAAATTACGTTCCCGGTTCTTTCGAATTGACCTACGGGGCACGTATCCTTGCCGAAAATTATGATGTTGACGCAATTATCGTCATAGGTACGGTAATTCAAGGCGAAACACCTCATTTCACTTATATTTGCCAGTCGGTTTCATACGGAATCACAGAGTTGAACTTGTCATACGACTTGCCGTTCATTTTTGGTGTGCTTACGGTCAATACCAAGGAACAAGCAATGGACAGGGCAGGTGGCAAATACGGCAACAAGGGGGTAGAGGCGGCAATTACCGCCATAAAAATGGCTTTATACAATTAAAGCAAATCATTTTTCCGTGTAGATAAAATTTCTATATTTGTTCGTCAAAAAAGAACAATGATTTTTCTATTATGAAAGTTGTCATTATTGGGGCTGGAAATCTTGGAACTCACTTTGCCAGGGCATTGAAATCTGTTGACGTTGAAGTCTTACAGATTGTCAGTAGGACTATGAAATCGGCGGTAGAGTTGGCTTCGGAAATTGGTTGTGCATTTGCGACTGATATTCAGGAAGTGAATAAAAATGCCGACGTTTATTTCTTGTGCGTGTCTGATAGTGCAATCGTTCCTGTTTTGCGACAATTGAAGGTCGGTGAAAAAATGATTGTTCACATGTCGGGAACCGTCGGAATGTCGGTGTTCTATGACTATGCGTTGAATTATGGTTGCGTATATCCGTTGCAGACGTTTTCTAAGTTCAAGGACTTGAATTATTCGGAGATACCATTCTTTATTGAGGCAAATAGTGATGAAAATCAAAAAATGCTGATGGATTTGCTGAAATTGATTTCACCACAAATCTATACGCTGAATTCTCAGCAACGAAGCATTCTTCATCTCTGCGCTATTATGGTGAACAATTTCTCAAACCATTTATGCACGTTGGCAGAAATGCTGATGAAGGAAAACCAGTTGCAATTCGACGTGTTGAAACCGTTGTTGCGCGAAACAACCGACAAGATAATGAAATATTCTCCGTATGTCTCCCAAACGGGTCCTGCTGTCCGTGGCGATACATTTATAATGGAGAAACATCGCGATATTTTGAAGAATCATAAAGAGATATTAGATATTTACAATGCCATAAGCGACAGCATTGTAAAAACACATTCAGAAGATAAATAAGATGGGAAAATTCAAGGATACATTAAAGAATATAAAAGCGTTTGTTTTTGATGTTGACGGCGTGTGGACCAACGGATTCATATACGTTGACGGCAACGGGCTACAAATGCGTACGACCAATGTAAAGGACGGATATGCAATTCATTATGCTTCGAAGTTGGGGTATCCCGTCGCTATCATTACAGGAGGAAAATGTACGTCGATTATAGGTCGTTTCAACGATTTGGGCGTGAAGGACGTGTATATAGAGGCGAGTAACAAGGTTGTGTATTTTGAACAATTTCTTGAAAAATATAATCTGAAAGCAAAAGATGTGATGTATATGGGCGATGATTTGCCCGATTATCGTGTGATGATGATGTGTGGGGCAAAAGTGTGTCCAGCTGATGCGGCTCACGAGATTCAAGAAATTGCCGATTATATTTCTGATAAAAACGGGGGACAAGGCTGTGTACGCGATGTTGTGGAACAAACCTTGCGTGCCCAAGATAAGTGGATGAAAAAAGAGGCGTTTGTTTGGTAATGAAAGATTTTTTGCATTTAATACGATATAGGAACTTGTGGATAATCATAGCAACAATGATTATCATTCGCTATGCGTTGATAGGTGTGTTTATGCCATTTCAGTTATCAACGGTGGGATTCGTGTTACTTGTCGTTGCCACAGTGTGCCTTTCGGCTGCAGGATACATCATCAATGATTATTTTGACGTGAATGCCGATATGATGAACAAACCAGATAAGGTTATTATCGGAAAAACAATCAACCGAAGAAATGCGATGATTTTTCATTGGATTTTCAATATTGTTGGTTGTGTTTGTGGCGCGTTGGTTTCATTTGGTATAGGTTTGCCTAAATATAGTTTTATATTCTTGTTTATTGCCGGTGTTTTGTGGTTTTATTCCACTACGTTCAGCAAAGAACCTGTTTTGGGAAATGTTGTCATTGCCTTGTTGGTGGCATCGGTGCCAATTATTGAGATTTTATACGAAATGTTGCCGTTGCTGTCGTTGCCAATGGATATCTTACAACAATTACATATCCGTTTTGAGGAACTGTTTGTGTGGGGATTGGGATATACGCTCTTTGCATTTTTACTGACGTTACAGCGAGAAATGGTGAAGGATATTGAAGATTTGGAAGGCGATAGGACTTACGGTAGAAATACATTGCCTATAGCATTCGGACTCAAGGCGGCACGAATTTGCACTTTTGGAGTAAGTGTTGTTGTGATTGCAGGTATTGTTGTTTCGCAAATATGCAAGTTATCTGATACTTTTTCATTGATATTTATCAATGTTTGTATTACGTTACCATTATTATATGGATTGTTTGTCTTTGTCAAGGCAGATTCGTCAGAAGAATACGCAAAAGTAAGTTTCATATTGAAACTGGTTATGTCGATGGGTTTGCTGTATTTGCCTTGTTATATGTTTTTGAAATGATTCTTTCTCAAAAGCTTAACGGTTTTCACCTTATTTTAGGTTCTGCATCGCCTCGTCGCAAGGAATTATTGGCAGGTTTGGATATTCCGTTCACTATTCTTGTGAAAAAAACCGACGAACAAGTTGATGCATCTTTGGCAAAGGAAGATATACCATTGGCAATTGCCGAGCAAAAATTTCTTGCTCTCGAATCGGAACTCAAAAATGACGATTTCTTAATCACGGCTGATACTTTGGTGCTGTGTCACGAGCGAATAATGGGTAAACCCAAGACGATTGCCGAGGCCAAGGAAATGATTCAATTTTTGTCGGGAAAGACACACAAGGTTATTACGGGCGTATGTATTGGCACAAAGGAGCGTCACACCTCGTTTCGCGATGAGGCGGACGTGACGTTTACCACGATTTCCGACGAAGATATCTCATATTACGTTGAAAAATATGCTCCGCTCGATAAGGCAGGAGCGTATGGTGTACAAGAATGGATTGGCTATGTAGGAATCGAGAAAATTGTCGGCTCGTATTATACGGTGATGGGCTTGCCCGTACAAAAATTGTACGAGGAAATATTACGTTTCTAAGTAGCTAGAATCCCAGCATTAACAATCCTCCGCCCAATAAAAGCGCAAGAAGGAATTTCACTAATTTGATAAATACAAATGTCCGTTTTGCCTCGGCAAACAATGGCAAACCTCCGTGGCCGTCCTGTACAAGAGAGTTTGCCAGCAAAATGCTGAACGGTATGCTCCCCGACAAAAACAAGGAAATGAAAACAATATGTGGGCCCGATTCGGGAATCAAGCCAACAAGAATGGCTATAACCAATATTTGCCACTGATATTGTGTGACAATATCCTGCAAGACTACCCAGTGGTCAACTATATGAATAATGGCAATGATGATGGTTGTCCACCCTAAAACCTTAAAGAAATGCTTCTTTATAATGTGATTCCAAAAATGCGTTTCCAAGAAATGTTCCGATACGGCACAAATGATGAACGCTGCAAGCAACGATATGATAATGAATGTGAGAGAAAACCAATCGATATGATGTTCGTGTTCCTCGACGTGCATATCCATAGGCATAATATCGTGGCTATGACCAATTTCCCCAAGAAGCGACAGTATAAAAATCAACAAAACGCCAAAGAGCAGCAACGCCCTATGAGGCGAAGCGTGACGAAGATTTTCGAGTATTGACGTATGTTCGTGTTCTTCGTGACTGTCTTCATGTTCATGAATTTCGAAGTGTTGGATTTCGCCTTCCTCAATCGTTTGTTTTCTAACCAAATCAATCAGAATACCACCAAGAAATCCGATAACGACAAGTATTCCCGTGATTTTCAAGGCGGTAATCACGTCAA
>JAEEQV010000099.1:0-8041 GCA_016285445.1 Bacteroidales bacterium | reverse complement strand
AAATAGAAATTGATGCAGCTCTTGCTTCTTTGCTGTCAGCCGAGAAAGCATTTGCGAAAGCTCTTATTTCGAATGAGACCTTGATTTTCGATGCCGATATGAAACAAGAAAACATGACCTATATGGCAACATACTGGTTCTCATTCAACGACCATACGGCAAGTGAAGATCCTTCAAAATGTGGTTCTTCGGAAATTACACCGTTGTCTTCGGAAGAAAGTCCGTTCACAATGTCAACTCCGGGTTATAATGGTACAGGCAAGGCCGCAATGATGCAATATACGTTGGAAGGTTCTGCTGCTCTTGGTTATAATCCATTCGTTGGTATGGGCTTGAACTTCAAGGCAACCGAAGGTGAAGCATTCGATATGAGCGGTTCTACAGGTATCTCATTCTGGATGAAGAGTGACAGCAAAGTGTATTTTGAGGTTGAATTGACAGGAATTAAAGATGCTTGTGACTATTATATCTATCTTGACCCGTATCCAGAATGGACATTGGTAGAATTGAGCTGGAGCGATTTGGCTCAATATACGTGGGGTAAGAAAGTTACTTGGGATTTGAAAGAACTTACAAAATGTCAGTGGAAAGTTCAGGAAGCTGATGGTGAAACAGGCCAAGTTTGGGTTGATGAAGTGAAGATTCTTGGTGTAGCTCTTGATTTGCCAGAAATTATTGACTATGACGCTTTGTACACTGCTATTGCTGAGGCACAAGAGTTGTTGGATGCAGCTGTTGTTGGTAATGGTGATGGAAACTATCCTCAATCGGCAGTAACAATGCTTACGGGTGCAAAGACAACGGCAGAAGGTGTTGTTAATAATGCAACGACACAATCAGTTGCAGACAATGCAGTAACGACTTTGCGTATAGCAATCGCGGCATTTGAGGCTGCAAAAATATCAGTTGATAAGACGAATCTTATTGCTAAGATTGACCTTGCATACGATTATTATCAAAATTCTGTAGAAGGTTACCAAGAAGGTAACTATATCAAGGGTTCAAGACAAGAATTACTTACTGCAATTCTTGCTGCCGAAGATGTAAAAGATGCAGAATCTTCAAGCCAGGCCGAGGTTAATGCTGCAGCAAAGGCATTGAGCGATGCTATTGACAAGTTCTTGAATTCTAAATTCGATCCGAACTCTATCAATAGAACAGCATTGCAAGCAGCTCTTTCTGAAGCTAACACATTGTACGCAAATGCAGTTGAGGGTTATGGTGACGGACAATATCCGAACGGAACGAAACAGATTTTGTTGAACGCCATTTCGAGTGCCCAAACCGTGAATGACAGCAATTCTTCTTCACAAGAAGATATTGACCAAGCAACAACATCATTGCGTAGTGCAATCGAAGCATTTTCAAATGCTCGTGTTAAGGTGAACAAGACTACATTGAATAGTACGATCTCAACGGCTAATGCATTGTATTTGTCATCTGAAGAAGGTTATTTGAAGGGTAATTATCCTGCTGGTTCAAAAGCTATCTTGAATGCGGTACTTGAATCAGCTCGTACAGTGTATAACAATGCCAGCTCTTCACAAGATGAGGTTGATCAGGCAAATATAGCCTTGAAGAACGCTATTGATGAATTTAAGGCAAAAGTTATCACAGTTGACAAGTCAACATTGGCATTCACGATTACAAAAGCTCAATCTTCAATGGTTAAGGCTGAAGGAAATACTGGTGACGGTTCATTGCAGTTCCCTCAATCTGCTGTTGACAGATTCCGTGCCGCTATCGCTGAAGCACAAGGTATTTATGAAACATCTACAAATCAACAAGTTGTAAATGATGCAGTAACTTCATTGAATAAGGCAATTGAATCATTCGAGAATTCACGTAATCCAGAGGAAGTTAGCTTAGACGACCTGATTGCTTTGATAATTGAAGCTGATGCTCTTATCGACAATACAAGAAATCCACAAGAATATATGTTTGAATTCTTGAATTTGGTTACATGTAATTCAAATGCAAATGCAGAATACAAGAAATCTTCTCATTTGCAAGAAAACGTAAATACACAAGTTCAACGTTTGTCGGCTGCTATTGAATTATTCAAGCAAGCACAGGAAGCTCATCCTTGGGTTGCAATTGACGAGACTGATATTGCTCAACTTTCAGTATTCCCGAACCCTTGCCAAAACGAACTTTCGGTTGTGGCAGGAAAAGAAATGCAGACTGTTGCTGTTGTGAGTCTTATCGGTGCTGTTCAATTCGTGGAAGAAGTGAATGCGGCAGAAATTACGCTTGATGTAACTTCTATCAAGGCTGGATACTATTTCGTGAAGATTGCGTATGCAGACGGTTCTGTTGAAACAATCAAATTCGTAAAAAGATAGTTTTTAAGTGATGTTCAAAGAAAGGGAATGACGAAAGTTGTTCCCTTTTTTTATATTTATTGCTGAATATGCCGTTTCATAATTAAAAACTTGTATTTTTGTATAATATCAAATTGAAGTTTTATGAATGTAAAAAGAATTTTTGGTTGCGTGCTTGTCGCTGTTTCACTGCTCGCTTGTAGTCCAAACGAAGGGAAGGGCGGTTTGGCCTCGATTGAAGGGAAAGTGATGGTTCAAAATATCAATCCTTTATTTGAAAAATCGGGGAACCCGTATGAGGCGATGGATGAAGATGTGTATATTTCATACGGCAATTCGGAACTTGCCGACGACAAAGCCCGTACGAGTTACAACGGCGTTTTTAAATTCAATAATTTGACCAAAGGCGAATATACGGTGTATGTGTATTCTGATGATACTATTTCAAACGTGAAGGATCCGAAAATCACGTTTTCTCAAAAGGTTTCGCTGGAAGGGAAAAAAGATGGCGCGAAACTTGATGATTTCATAATCTATAAACATGTGGATTATGACGATGGAAACGGGGTAGTAAAAGGAAATGTGAAATTACACTATTATGTTGCTTCTACTGAACAAGGAACATACGGAGCTCAGGATGAAGTTGTTTTTCTTCAGTTTGAAAACGATGAGGAAATTCTTGACAGATTCAGAACCGATGCATTGGGTAATTTTCAAATAGGGAATTTAATTCCCGGAAAATACAAGTTGTTTGTGTATAGCGACAGCCGTTTTCCTGCAACTGCAGATTCCGCTGTTGTAAGACATTTTGAAATAACTGATAATTCTTCGGTTGTAACTTTAGATACGTTTAACATAAAACTCTATAAATAATGAAAACAATTCGCGTGATATTTTTTGCACTCATCGGCATTTGCATGTGTGCTACTGTTTCGGCTCAAACCGGTTCGGTAAAGACGAAAACAACGTATGAAGTCGATACAAAAGGGAAAAAAGTGATTGATTCCAAAGAGGAACGTGATGAATTTGGTCGCGTTAAGAAAGAGTATGTGTATGATGAGTACGGCGATTTGAAAAAGTATTACACATACGAGTACAAAGGCAAAAAAGAAAGTGCCGTATATGAGTATTCGGCTACAGGAAAATTGAAGGAAAAAGCAGTGTATGAATACAACGACGCAGGCAAGAAGGTCGCAAAATTGTATTATGACGCAGCAGGAAAATTGATTAAGAAAAAAGTTTACGAGTACACGTATTACGCTGATTAATGGCGAAGACCGTACAAGATATTGTTGCTGAAATGCGTCCAATCACCTTGGACGAGATGGATTCTGTGAAATTACTGAACAGAACGGACACAAAATATGTGTTCAGTCGTTCGCAATTGCCCGATGTTTTGTCGCTTATAGCACCAAATTATGCTGCGTTGTACATCAACGACACACCATATCAGGACTATAAGACAGTGTATTACGACACACCCGACGACAAAATGTATATTGCTCACCAAAACGGTAAGTTGAATCGATACAAAGTCCGTCATAGAACGTATTTGTCAACTGGTGCGGAGTTTTTGGAAATTAAGTTCAAAAACAACAAGGGACGAACGAAGAAGAAAAGAATCAGTTTCCCCAAAACGCATCCTTTGTACGAGGCAAATACGTTTATTCATCAGCATAGTCCTTTTACCGGCGAAGAATTGTTCCCCAAGACTTTGGTGGAATATACCCGTTTAACCTTGGTTGATTTGGTGCACGGCGAGCGTTGCACGGTCGATACGAATTTACACGTGACCAATTGCGTGAACGGCGAAAGTGCCGATTTCTCCCACATTTGCATCATAGAACTCAAACGCGACAAATGTTGTGCCGTGTCGTACATGCAATCAGCATTGCTGAAGAACCGGATTTTCCGTCGTGGTATGAGTAAATATGCAATAGGGACTGCTGTCGTGTATAAAAATATCAAGAAGAATCGATTCAAGACTAAAATCAGATACATTGAGAAATTAAGAATGAAAAATAAAGAAATATAAATAACAATAAATAAAGGAAAGTATAACTTAAAATAAACTGCTATGGAAGAATTATTTGGAATTTCGTTGATTGACGCGCCTGCTTTTGCAGAATTGTTGATTCGTTTTGCGTTCAATTTTATCATTATTTTCGTCATTTCCCGTTGTTTGTATTATCCTGCAACGCGCCGTCGTGACTTTTTGTTTACGTATATTTTGATCTCAACTGTCGTATTTATGTTGTGTTTCTTGTTGGGCAACGTAAAAATACAGATGGGATTTGCTCTCGGTTTGTTTGCCATCTTCGGAATCATCCGATACAGAACGGAATTGATGCCTATCAAGGAAATGACGTATTTGTTCTTGGTAATCGGCGTTTCGGTTATCAATGCGTTGTCGAACAAGAAAGTAAGTTATGCCGAGTTGATTTTCACAAATCTTGCAATTCTTACCGTTGCGTTCTTCCTTGAAAAAGTTTGGATGATTAAGCACGAATCTCGTAAACGTGTGAAATACGACAACATAGCATTGGTAAAGCCTGAGAAATACGATGAGTTGAAGGCTGATTTGGAAAAACGTACCGGCTTGAAAATTGAACGTTTTGAAGTGGGCGACATCAACTACTTGAACGATTCTACGTGGATTCAAATCTATTATTACGAGCAAGATAATGGAGAAAACAATATGTCTGATGTACATCAAGAGTTATAATTGAAGAAAGGTTTTCTCATATTATTGTGTGTATTCGGAACTTTGTTTGCTTCGGCTCAAACCTACTCGTTTCAAGTTTGGACGGGCATTGAGGCATCGGTAGATTTGTCAAAGAGATTGTCGCTTGACGTTGGTGTCGAGTCCCGATTTCAGCAACATAGTGCCTTGTTGAAACAGGCGTCTGCCGAAGTGGAGGCTCGATATTCCGTTACCAAGCCGTTGTTCGTCGGGGCAAGTTATGAATTTGCCGACAAATATCGCGTACAGGGATATTTCCCCGTTCATACGTTTGCGGCACTTGTCGGTTACAAAAAGAAATTCGGCGATTTTCGTGTGGCGATTCAGACGAAAATGAATGTTTCCAAAAACACCTACATCAAGAATGAGAAAAGTTTGCTTCCGTCGTTCGTCGATAAGAACAAACTCAAAGTCGCGTATGTGGCAAACAAACGTGTGAGACCGTCGTTGTTTGTCGAAACCTATCATCCGCTTGGCGCGGGTACGAATTATTCCATAGCAACGGTAAAATACGGGGCGAACTGTTCTTTCGGATTTCGGAAGCAAATCGGTTTGGATTTGGGCTATATGCTTCGGCACGAAATTCAGGACGATGAATTGATTTCTATTGTGACACTTTCCATAGAAAAGAGTTTTTAGCATTGTACAATGGAACCATCTAAGAATATTTATTTCGCTTCGGATTTTCATTTGGGCTATCCTGATGAGGAAAAAAGCCGTGAACGTGAGAAGTTGATTCTTACGTGGTTAGACGAAATAAAACCTTCGTGTGGCGAGTTGTATCTGTTGGGCGATATATTCGATTTCTGGTTTGAGTATAAGTACGTTGCTCCCAAGGGCTATGTCCGTTTGTTGGCGAAGTTAGCCGAATTTGTCGATTCGGGAATACCCGTGAATATTTTTTCGGGCAATCACGATTTATGGTATGGCGATTATTTACAAAAAGAAATTGGCGCCACTATTTATAACGACCCGTTGGAACGAGAATATTTCGGAAAGAAATTGTTTATTCATCACGGTCACGCCTTGGGGAATTACGATAGGGGAATGAATTTCCTGCACGTGATTTTTTCTTGTAAGTTCTTACAATGGTTATTTCGCTTTGTGCCGGTAAACTGGGCATTTGGCTTCGCTCATGCGTGGTCGTCGCACAACCGCAAGGTAAAAGTCTATGAGTCAGCTAATTATCTTGGCGATGACAAAGAATTCCTTTTGCTGTATGCGAAAGAAATCTTGAAGACAAAAAAATATGATTTCTTCATTTTCGGGCATCGTCACGTTGCCGTCGATAAAGAGATAGAGGCGGGAAGTCGTTATATTAACACGGGGAATTGGATAATGAACACCACCTATGCCGTCCTCAACGAAAACGGATTAGAAGTGAAATCCTATCGGGGTGACGACGAAGTTGTACACTAATTCAGCCACAAGGTTATCGTATCATTGTGTTTGGTAGTAACGCATTGAAATGCTCTACAATACGCTTGTAGAAACCTGATACCGTTTGTGTTGCTTTTTTTGACTTCGTGTTGATTTTTGATAACAGAGAGAGTAGAAGTTTTATCCATAGGCAAACAATTTTTAGTATAAAACGATGCTTGTCGTTTTTTAGTATGAACGTATTAAGAAAAAGTGTAATTTTAACGCAATAAAATTTACAAATATGGCAAAGGTTCTTATCATTGGTGCTGGCGGTGTAAGTCAGGTAGTTACGTTCAAGTGTGCTCAATATCCGGAGGTGTTTTCCGACATTATGTTGGCAAGTCGCACAAAGTCGAAATGCGATAAAATTGCGGCTATCATCGAGGAAAAACTTGGCAGAAAGATTCAGACTGCCCAAATCGACGCCGAAGACGTTCCTGCATTGGTGCAGTTGATTAAGTCGTTCCAACCGAAATTGGTCATCAACGTGGCGTTGCCATATCAGGATTTATGCATAATGGACGCGTGTCTGGAAGCAGGCGTAAACTATATGGATACGGCGAATTACGAGCCGAAAGACGTTGCGAAATTTGAATATAGTTGGCAATGGGCATATCAAGATAAGTTCAAGGAAAAAGGTTTGACCGCAATTCTCGGTTGCGGTTTCGACCCAGGACAAAGCCAGATTTATACCGCATATTTGGCAAAACATTATTTCGATGAGATTCATTATCTCGACATTGTTGACTGCAATGGCGGCGACCACGGAAAAGCATTTGCCACGAACTTCAACCCCGAAATCAACATTCGTGAAATTACGCAGAAAGGCCGTTATTGGAAAGACGGCAAATGGGTTGAAACTGAACCGCAAGAAATTATGTTTCCGTTGACGTACCCGAATATAGGCGTACGCAAGTCATATCTGATGTACCACGAAGAATTGGAGTCGTTGGTGAAGAATTTCCCTACCATAAAAATGGCACGTTTCTTTATGACGTTCGGCGACGAATATCTTACCCATCTCCGTGTAATTCAAAACATTGGAATGGCAAGTATAAAACCTATTTTATATAAAGGTGTGGAAATTGTGCCTTTGCAATTCTTGAAAGAAACTTTACCAGCTCCTGAAACACTTGGCGAGAACTATACAGGCGAAACGTCAATCGGTTGTCGTGTAAAAGGTATAAAAGACGGCAAGGAAAAGACTGCCTATATTTGGAACAACTGTAGTCACCAGGCGGCATACAACGAAACTGGCGCACAAGGTGTTTCTTATACCACAGGCGTTCCAGCAATGACGGGCGCAATGATGTTCCTCACTGGCAAATGGCAAGGTGCGGGTGTATTCAACGTGGAAGAATTCGATCCAGATCCATTTATGGAAGTGATTGGAAAACACGGTCTTCCGTTCGAGGTGAAAGAAAACATCGACTTGGAGTTGACGTACTAATAGTTAGGAGATGGGAATAGATTGTTGAACGAGGATTTTTACAATATTATTATTGTAAAAGTCTTCGTTTAATTTTTTACATTTCTTCTATGGCCGATGCTA
>JAEEQV010000098.1:0-8070 GCA_016285445.1 Bacteroidales bacterium | reverse complement strand
TATAGCTCCGGGGTTCCACCTCTTCCCATACCGAACAGAGAAGTTAAGACCGGAAGCGCCGATGGTACTGGGTCACAACCGGGAGAGTAGGTGCCGCCTCTTTTTAAATGAAGTCCGTCAGGAAACTGGCGGACTTTTTTTGTTTTTATCCCCAAAAAATTTTATATTGCTCACGTCTTTTTGTAGAAACGTCACATTGTGACATCTTTTTAGATAACCGAAAAATATAGAATATATGAAAAATACATTTACAAAAATCCTCATCTTGGCATTTGCCCTGCTTGCCACAGTTCAATCTTTTGCCATAAAACAAATTGACGGCGACTGGGAAGAATATGGTTTAACTTCGGAATACGATGGCTATTATGTGATTGCCACGGCAGAAGATTTGTATGAATTTCATCGGATAGCGTATAATGAAAAAATTAATGCTGTTTTGACTGCGGATATTGTTTTGAATGAGTCTGTACTCGACGAAAATGGTGATTTGCGGAGTGATTACGAAACGGCAGGATTGCAAGAATGGACACCAATATATGCATATTCGGGAACATTTGATGGGAGAAATCATGTGATTTCAGGTTTATTTACGAAGGGGTATTCATATGTTGGCTTTTTTGGACAGGTAAATGGTGGGGTAGTGATTAAAAATATAAAAATTGTTGATAGTTATTTTGAAGGTGATAAAGTGGTAGGAGGAATATGTGCTCATGCAAACAGAGAGGGGGTTATAACTATTAGCAATTGTAGTGTAAATGCCTATATTTATGCGAAGGTGGATCAGGCAGGGGGAATTTATGGTGGTTATGAATATAGTGGAATTACGGTGGAAAATTGTGTTAATTTAGGTAAAGTTATATCTAAAGGGGGAAGTGTTGGGGGGATTTGTTCTATTAGCAATGGTAAAATTATTGGTTGTGTAAATAAAGGAATCGTTAGAGGTAATGGTGATAGAGTGGGAGGAATACTTGGGAATGGGTATGGCAGTTCTATTTCTGATTGTTATAATGTAGGAATTGTAGAAGGGTGTACTTATGTCGGTGGTATTGCAGGATATGGAAATAGAATTTCAAATTCATGTAATAGTGGAACAATAAATGGTTTAACAAATGTTGGCGGTATTGCAGGTTTAGCATATTATTCTTTAGAAAACGTATATAACGTTGGAGATGTTATAGCAAATGCTGGTGTTGTAGGTGGTTTAGCGGGAACAGTAAAAAATGTTTCATATGCATATAATGCTGGAATAGTATCAAATAATTCGAAATCGAATAATGTTGTGGGGAGTTTATGTGGGGTTTGTTCGGGAACAATGAAAAATTGTTACTATGATTCAGATGTGTGTTCTTTTGGAGCAGTAAATAATTCATCTTATGCTGGCGCAACGGCAAAAACAACTTCTGCTATGTGTTCCACGACATTGTTGACTGGTTTTTCCTCTGATATTTGGGCTGCTGGAACACCAGATGTGAGTGGCTCTGTTATACCTAAGGATGATGAATTTGCAACTAAAACAATAGGACGGTATCCACGATTAAAATTTATAGATCCTTATACTTTTGTACCCTATGCACGGGAGATTTATTATAATATAGGAACGCCTTCAATTCCAGAATGGGAGTCTTGTAAACTGATTTTTTCTATTCAAGACTTAGAGAAAATGGCATCATATCCAACTGCTACATTTGTTTTAATGAACGATATAATAGAATTTGGAAATATATCTGATGGAAATTTACTTGAAACGCCTGTGGTTGAGTGGCCTCCAATTAGCCTTTTTGAGGGGAAATTGTATGGCCGGGGTAAAACCATTGCAGGCTTGTGTAAGACATCTACGACGGATAATGGCGGTTTATTTGGTGAAGTGAGAAATGCTATAATAAAAGATCTAAATATAGCTGATTGTAGATTTGATGGAAAATATGTAGGTGGAATTACGGGCAAAGCCTCTTGTGAAACGTCAATAATAAATTGTAATAACTTTTGTAACTTTAATGTTTCCTCTGCAGAATCAGTAGGAGGTATCTGTGGTTATATTAATAATTATGAAGTATGTGAAAAGTTAATTACAATAAAAAATTGTAACAATTATGGTATAATAAAAGGGAGTACAAGTTATGGTGGTGGTATTTGTGGATATGCTTATTCTCAATTAAATATTATAGAATGTGCAAACTATGGTGACATAGTTAGCTCTACCTGTGGGGGAGGAATTATCGGTTATGGCTATGCCAGATATTTAGATAAAGGGATTATTCAAGAGTGTATTAATAGGGGGAAAATTTCGTCGAAATATGCTGGTGGTATAGCTGGAGAAATTATTATATTCACGAATATTAATTATTGTCTCAATAGTGGACTAATTACAGGTATAGGTAGAGTCGGTGGTATTGTCGGTTCAGAGAATAGTGGAGACCATATGTATCAATGTCTTAATGTCGCATCAGTAGAAACTAATGCAATAGCAGGAGGCATTTGTGCAGATGTAAACGGTTTATTTGCAGAATATAATTACTTCAATTCGGATAAATGTTTGCATGGAGCAATTTCCGATGAAGATAATTATTCAAACTATGGTATGACGACCTCCGAATTAATTAACGGAAACTTGCCTTCAGGTTTTAGCTCTGAATATTGGGCTATTCGATCTGCCGAAGTAAAGGATATGAAGAAATACTATTACTATCCTTATTTAAAATGTTACGGTGCGGATTCGGCTATTTTGGCAGTGGTAAGAGATTGTCACTCGGTAACAATGAATTTCAATGGGGGGACGACAACAGATGATGTGATTTATTTCTATGTGGAAACTGAGGAAGCTCAATTACCGCGTAACTTGGTTAAAGAAGGTTGTACGTTTGCTGGCTGGTATGACAATTCCAATTACACAAGTTCTGCGTTTACCGAAATTCCTCTTACCGAAACGCAACCTAAAACGTTCTATGCCAAATGGATTGCCAACAACTACAGCATAACCTATGAACTTGACGGTGGAACTGTCAATAGTGGGAAAAATACTACGTACACCTATGGTTATGGAGTAATTTTGCCTACCGATGTAACAAAGACTGGCTACACGTTCAAAGGGTGGTATGACAATCCTCAATGTGAAGGCGAGTCTATCCTTGCAATTCCTGCAAATGCAACTGGCAACAAGACCTATTATGCTAATTGGGTTGTAAATACTTATAATGTGACTTTCTTTACGTACGAGGGTGTAATGAACACAGATATAGATAGTTACACGTTTGGCAAGGAAACGGTTTTGCCGACAGAAGTGACAAAATCTGGTTACGATTTTGCTGGCTGGTACACCAATGATTCCTACTCGGGTGTCGCAATCCAGTCAATCGCGTCAAACGAGACGGGCGACAAGACCTATTATGCAAAATGGAATAAAAAATCATATTCCGTTTCTGTAACGTATGACAAGGCAATGGGTAGCGTTTCGGGAATCGATTCATATTTACACGGTGACAATGCTGTCCTCAAGGCACACGCCGATGCTGGCTATGAATTTGCTTCCTGGAGTTGTGACGATGAAACTATCTTGGCAGACAAGAATGTGCAAGATTCAACATTGACGTTCGTGGTGACAGGCCCGATAGAACTCACGGCAACGTTCAAATTCAAGGAAATCGTGTATCCGGCTGCGGAGTTTGTAATTGGCACGCTACAGACGGAAACGGAAATAACTCCGATAGACCTTGCATCGTTGTTTGAAACAAGCGAAGGTGGCGAAGTTACGTATATGGTGACAAGTTCGTCGCCAAACGTGTTGCTCCCGCAAATTGAAAATGGGAAACTCTATCTTTCTACTATGGGATTGCAAGGCAAGGCAACCATCACCGTGACGGCAAAACTTGCAAATGGCAACAAATCGTCGCTTTCGGCCGAGGCTGTTGTGGAATACAATTGTAACATTCACGTCGTGCCGACAATAGTAAATGCAAGTTGCTACGGATTTTCCGATGGAAGCATTTCGTTGGCTGCCGAAAACGACTATTCATATCAATGGATTGGCGAAGAGGTTACGACAAACAAAATAGAAAATGTCAAAGCGGGCAACTATTCCGTGCAGATAACCGACGAACGGGGTTGCAAGTCTTTGGAAACATACACCGTTTCGCAACCAGATGAGATTTCTGTTGAAATTGCAGAGGTGGTTAATCCTCGTTGTGGCGTGCAGAGCGAAATCCGTTTGAATGCGGCTGGCGACTATACCTATCTGTGGAGCAACGGTTCCACGGGAAAAGACCTCATTGGTGCTGAAATCGGTAACTATTCAGTAGTGGTTACAAACCCCGAAACTGGTTGTAGCACAACATTAACGCAATCATTGGAGCTCACGTTCCAAAAACCTCAAATTTCGCTTGTGACGGTAAGTAGGGAAACGGGCAAAAACTTGATTGTGTGGGTGCGTGAAAACACCGACCAAATTGCGTACTATACAATTTATCGTGAAAATTCCGAGGCAAACAAGTTCAATGCGATTGGAACGCTCAAGTATTCCGAAATCAGTGTGTTCGAAGACGAAGATGCCGACCCTATGGCTCGTCAGTGGAGCTACAAAATCTCCGCAACCGACGTGTGTGGCAACGAAACCGAGTTGAGCGAAGCACATACAACATTGCATCTCAACGAGATGGAAAGTCTACACGAAGGCAAGGCGGAACTGATTTGGCAACCATACGAAGGTTTGGAATACAATTCATTCTACATTGTGCGTGAAACCAAGGTGAACAATTACACGTTCATTGACACGGTCACCACCGTTCCTTCCACACTCACTTCCTACACGGCAGAAATCCCGCCAGTCGGCAAGAGCATTTTCTATGTCGGAATTAAATTGGATAAGGTGATTGACCCGAAAAAGTTCCTGAAAGCCGAGTCGGGCCCGTTCGTGATAGCGTTGTCTAACATTGCCGAGGCAGAAAATAACGTCGCTGTTTGTCGTATCACAAAATCGAATGCCGAAGTTTATGCAATTGGCCATACATTATATATAATGAATCCTGAAAATTTGGAAGTCTCAATATTTGATATAAATGGTCGTAAAATTGATGTTCCGCAAACAAGCAAATCTTCAGAATTTTTAGTGAAAAATGACGGTGTTTATCTTGTGAAGGTCGGAGAATCGACGTTCAAAGTCATAATCAAGTAATAAAAAGGAATCTTCGGATTCCTTTTTTTAGATCTAATTCTCAAAAACCATTTTCAGCACGTCCAGCGATTTAATGTTTTGCATATCACACACGTGTACGTTGTAGTATAGCAAGAGTATTGACAAAAGATTTTGTCTTTGATGATGATTTAGCGGGAGTTCGTCGCTAAAACTCTGTGTGCTAATAAGTTGAGAAAGAAGCGAACTGCTTTCTTCGTCCAAGGTGTTTAGGTCGGAAGTAGGAACGAACTGGGCTTTTTCAACGGAAAAGTATTTGTTCTGTGAATTGTAATTGTTTTCGGGAAACACGCCAAGAAAGTGTGCTAGGTGAATCATATAGAGAATGTGTAGATTGGAGTAGTTTTCGGTAGATTCTTCAAGAGTCGAGATGAATGTCTTGAAAAAATGAAAAAAGTCGGGATTGTATTCTTCTTCCTTAAAAATATGATTGGTGATTTCGCTTACGAAAAGTGCAATGGTCGATTTATAGATATTCTGTGGAATGCTTGTCGGCACTAATTGGAACGCTATGTTCCCGATTCGGTGAATTTGAGCATTTTCTTTCTTTCGATAAACGTCAATTTTTACCACCGAAAGTGGCTGGAACATTGCCATTTTTGAGCGATTTTTTCTCACACCGTTCATAAGGTATGAGCCTTTGCCGAACTTTTCCGTGTACACGTGTGCTATGACACTCGTTTCGGAGTATTTTATCGTTCTAAGGATTATGGCTTCTGTTTCTGAAAGCATAATTACAATCCATAATGTTCCACGGATTTCTTCTTCCGCTTCAATTTTTCGGGAACGTAATCCGACAACTTTTCACGGGAACTATGTAGATCAATGTCGGCAATATAGTGGAGTTTTCCTTGCTTGAATTTGTAACCGTCGATAGAGAAGTCGGGCCCGTAATATTCGTAAATGCCTTCGTAACGAGATTCCGAAGGACCTATATGGTCAAGCACAATCATTTTTTTCTTTTTCTCGTAACGAAGTGTCATTGTTTGTTTTGCCGAATATTCAAAAATCACTCGTTTTTTATATCCTTTGCCTTTCAGTTCGATTATCTGATAACCGAACGAGGGCTTGTCCTTCTTGTCGAAACGGAAGGTCTCAATCACTTTTTTCTGCGTATAAATATCGTTTGGTCGCCAACCGAGCAAGATGTAGGTTGAAACTCCGTCGTATTTTTCTTGCCGAATGGCGTAGTAGGTTGCCCCGTACCAGTATTCGGGCGTGCAAGTCGTCATCATCGGGTCTTTCATCGAAGATGCGTAATCTTGTAGTTTATAGGTTTTTACGGAATTATTTGCCTTGAAATAGCGTTGTAGAATGCCAAGCGTCTCGTACGTGCCGTTGGTGTGGACAATGAACCATGTAAAAATTCGGAAGGTTTGGTCGGGAGCGGTGACAATGCCCATATTCAAGTCGGAGAACTGATAGTGGAACGATTCTGGAATTTTCAAAACCGAATCCAACATTTGCAGAAAAATGGCATTGTTCTTCACATTATCTTCTTCCGATGCGAAACGAGATAATTTTGAATAAATCGTATTCAAATTATATTCGGCAATGCTAAAATCCTTTTGTTGTGCCGAAACGGAAACACAAATGCAAAAGGAACATAGAATTGACAAAAGAAAATGTTTCATTACTTATTGATAATTTTGAAATAAGACATTTCGTTATCGTGAGTAACTATAACGATAAATGTTCCTTTTTGTTTTGTTTTGATACGATATGTTTTGTCGCTCGAATCTATTTCGGCATATTCTACAAGACCTCCGCGCACGTCGTACAATGCGACGGAAACTTTGTCACAATCTTCAAAATGCAGGCAATACGCTGTTTCTTCCTGACTCATCGTTACCGAATGTGTTGCCGTTTCTGCTATTGCAACGGGAGGAACAATGATTGTAGGCGTATATTTTTGTTTCAAGGTTGAAGCAAGTTCGTAGAGTTCCTTCTCGGAATCGGCGGCAAGCATGGCATATCGCACGCTCACGGAATCTTGTGAAGGAATGCTGTCGATGAAGGAGTAATTGAACACGGCAATTTCGGCACCATAGACCACGTTTGTGGCAGCCGACGTTTGACTGTTGCTCATCGCATACAAGAATTCATTGTTATTGAATCCGTTTTCGTACGAAATCACGTCGGATAGCGTCGCAAATGCGTATAAGTCGTTTCTCGTAGAGTCAAGTGGCATCCAGCCAACGTAATAGGCACGTGGTTCCACGCTAGTTGCAACCGTGAGCCGTAAACTGTCAACGTACCAAATCTTGTTGTATGTAGATGTCAACAAATCCCAATCAAAAAACATTGCCAAGCGAAGGTTTTGTAATGTCGTATCTGATTGATTTTTAAGGTGATACTCGTAGAAAAGAGCGTCTTTGTCTTCCCAACCATACAAAAACTGGTGGAAGGTAAGCGGACCGACGTTGTAGTTTGAATACAGCATCAAATCGCACGAATCTTGCTCAACGACCGTGGGGAATTGTCCTTTTATAAAATCCCCGTTCTGATAGGAATACACTCTTCCCGTGTCGTTTATCATAGTAAGCCATGCCTGATAAATGCAATTTTTGTTATCCTTATAGCGGAAACCGTTTTGCGCGCTATTAAGAGCGTACACGCCGATACTTCCCGTATTTGTAGCTGTGGATTGTATGTTGCCTAACGTAAAGTCGTAATAGGGCGGGTTGAGCGAAATAGAGAAATATTCGAATTGATGGTAGTCGTTTTCATCGTCAAAAGCCAGTTTCACTTCCATCGTGTAATTGAAAGGCACGTTCTTAATGGCATCAAGAGTGATTTTAAGTGTCTGGGTATCATTTGCTTCAAGGGATTCAACGAGGAACGTGTTTTGAGTCATTGAAAAACAAGTGTCGTTACATGAAACGGTA
>JAEEQV010000097.1:0-8080 GCA_016285445.1 Bacteroidales bacterium | reverse complement strand
TTCCCGACGATGCACGACGACGCTTGCAGGCCATTGAGGATTTCTCAAGTTTGGGAAGCGGCTTCAACATTGCTATGCAAGATTTGGACATTCGTGGCGCAGGCAATCTGCTTGGTGCCGAACAGAGCGGTTTTATTTCCGATATTGGCTACGAAACCTATCAGAAAATTCTTGACGAAGCGCTGCTTGAACTCAAAGAGAATGAATACAAAGAATTGTTCGCTGGCTCTGAAGAAGACCAACATGCGGCAAACGAGAAATTACAAGAAATGCAGTTCGTTTCGGATTGTCATATCGACACCGATTTAGGTATTCTTCTGCCAAACTATTATGTAGAAAGTACCAGCGAACGAGTCAAATTATATCGTGAACTTGATAGCATTACCACCGAAGAAGCATTGCAAACATTTGAAAATCATCTGATTGATCGTTTTGGAGAAATTCCGAAAGAAAGTATGGATTTGCTCAATATTGTTCGTCTGCGATGGTTGGCAATTTCGTTGGGAATTGAGAAGATTACGCTGAAAAGCAAGATAATGATAAACACCTTTGTCACAAAACAAGATTCACCATACTATCAATCCCCAATATTCACACAAGTGCTTGATTTTGTGCAACAAAACCCCAAAAGTTGCACGTTCAAGGAAAACCAAGGAAAACTGACGCTCACATTTCGAAATGTGGAAGGTATTCAGGAGGCGATGAACATTCTTGCCACGGTGAAAGGTATGGAATAACACAAAGTGCCAAGAAAGTTTTCAGACATTCTTTTCTCTAAAAAAACTTGCAAATCATCAATCAAAGTGTTATTTTTACACTCTGAAAATATGTTAAATTTAAATTTTACGAGTATGAAGAAAATATTTTTACTTATTGGAATGTGCATAATGGCATTAATTGCAGGGGCACAAACAATTGTATCTCTAACATCTAATAGTTGGGGAGATGAAGGTTCTAAACAGTACAATATTCAAGGTATGCATAAAGTTTCTGCTGGAGAGTGGAAAACCAACGATGTTATTTCTGTAGAACTTGTGGGAGTAACTGAAACTGCTGTTTCTGGATTAGGGTTTACTTTAGTTGACAATTCTTCTGCGGCTAATTGGTGGTTACCGTTATCTGAAACTATCAGTTTAGGAGAATCCCTTGATGCAAATGGCGAAATTTCTTATAAAGGAGAAGTTACCTTGATAGCAGATGTTGTTACATCATCTTCAGTACAAATCGTATTTGGAACAGCAAGTTCAAACGAAGAGGCTACTGAAAATGGAACTTTGACTTTTTCGACATTTAAAGTAGAAAAACCTGGTGATGTCGTTAATCCACACGATAATCTTTCTCTTGCGGATTTATCAGCAGGTTGGAACTCATCGTATGATGCTACGACGAGTACAATCACATTTGATGCAGAATGGGTTGGTCGTGGTTGGTGGCTTGGAGGAACTGACCTTTCGGAATACTCCAGTGTAACTGTTGAATTTGAGGCAGCACCATTTGAAGGAAAACTTGTTGTTCAGCGTGCCGATGAGTCAATGATGGAAGCAACATTTAGCGCAGGAGCAACTTCTGTAAAATGCATGTTGACTGATGATATATCAAATATAAATCAAATTTATATTCAAAACTCGGCAGCTGGAGATTTGGTATTGACTGCTGCATATTACACAAAGAAAGGATTTGAAGAAGGTGGTGAAGAAGGTGGCGAACAAGGAGGAAATGAAGGAGGCCCAGACCCTATCGAACCAGCTTTTACATTTGAAGTGCCAACAACAACTTTTGAAGCAGAATACAAGGATGATGAGATTTCTGGTTATACAGCAAAAATTGAATTGGGTGTAAATGATTTAATGTTAAAAAAAGATGATGTTGTGTCTTTAGTTTTTAATGGATCATTTAATGCTGACGTGTTGGGTATTTCCCCTGCTGTCATTGATCAATGGGAAGGGAAAGGATATTGGTATGAATTATCAGGTTGGGACTGGACACAATTTGACTCAAAAGCAAACCAAAAAATAAATATAACTGCAAATGTTACATTAACTACGGATGCAGAAACAACTGCAATTCTTGTATGTATCCCTGTACAAGGTGGAAACGGAGAGACTGAAATTGTATTTACATCAGTAAAAACTCCAATAGAAGAGATTGATTCAAATTCTTTCTCAATTGAAAATGGCATGGTGTATTCAGCAGGTGAGATTACAGTATATAATGTTGCTGGCAAGCTGATTGCAACTGCTTCACAAGTTTTCGATGTTAATTCTTTGCAAGCAGGTGTATATTTCATCGTTGCACAAGAAGGTACAATTAAGTTCGTGAAATAATAAATTCTCATAACTATATTTTTTTTTAGGAGAGAGGTGCATTCGTGCACCTCTTTTTTTATGCAGTCTCAAAAGGTTGAAAGTGTCATATAAACACTTACAAATCAGTAAATTATAATTTGACATTTATTTTTTTTTGTCTATTTTTGTATGCTCATAAAATGGATTTTTAGAATTAAAAATAAAAGGTATGAAATTAAAAAGATTTATCCTTCTCGTATGTTCAATGGCTTTGGTGGCAGTACAAGCAATGTCACAGTCAATTGCAAATGGTTACACGGTTGGTACTTGGTCGGGATTCCGCACGTCAGCGGCAACGTTCACGTTCGACGACGGTTGTGCAAATCAAGCTAATGTCATACAGTATTTCGATAAGTATGGCTACAAGGCAAGTTTCTATCCCCCAACATCGTGGGTTTCAAACTGGTCAACCTTCCAATCACGGGTAAATAAGGGTTATGAAGTAGGTAGTCATTCCGTAAATCATGGTAATACCATGCCAGATAGCGAAATCAAAGAGTCTAAGGATATCATCAATCAAAACATTACAGGTCAAGATTGTAATACAATCACGTATCCTAACTGTAACGAACCATCGGAGTCAGAACTTGCAAAATATTATATAGGTGGTCGTATTTGTAACGGACAGGTTGAAGGACCAACTCCACAAAATTATTTTCAAATTGGTTCGTTGATTTGTGGTAGCGAGGGTTCTTATAAAACAGTGAATGATTTTCTAGGAGCGTTCCAACAAGCTATCAATAAAAAGGGTTGGGTAGTCTTTCTTGTTCACGAAATCGATAATGGAAGCGGATATTCTCCGTTGTCGTCATCGGTTCTTTCAGAAGTGCTTGATTCTGTTAATAAGAATGATGATAAAATTTGGCTTACAACATTCCGTAATGCAATTCTCTATTCCAAAGAACGCAATGCATTGAGTTTGGCAGAGACTACGGAATCATCAAAATTGAAACTGACGGCAAGCGTGAACATTACAAGTTCTGTGGTTGAATATAATTATCCTATCACTGTTCGTCGTCAAATGCCAAATGGCTGGACAAACTTTGCTGCTGCAACGAACAATACCGACATTGAGGTAAAAATAATCACCGTCGGTTCTACAAAATATGCACAATTCGATGTGATTCCAGGTAAAACATATTATTTGGAAGATCGCGAAAGCGAATATACGAGCAATGGTGGCGAAGAAGAGGAAGTCACCTTTGAAGAAATGATTTCTAATGGCGAATTCGACAGTGGCACAAGTGGTTGGCAGACGCAGACTGGTGGAAATGCACAGTTGACCATGACAGCAACAACGTCGGCAGGTTTGTCGGGAACAAATGCCGTTTCGTTGTGTCCAAACGGCAATTCTGGCTCGGAGAACTGGCATATTCAAATGTTCCAAAATGTTACTTTGGAACCGAATGTTGACTATACGTTGAAGTTTATGGCAAAAGGTGCTACTTCACGTAAATTGTACGTAATGGTTCAGAAAATTGCTGCCGATTATGATACATATTTTTATAAAGAATACGATTTGACAACGAGTGCTCAAGAATATGAGGAATCAATAACTACACCAGCTGATGTTGCGGCAGATTCAAAGGTTACGTTCTGTATTGGTGGTGCCGATGGTTGTATCTATCTTGACAAAGTGTCGTTTGGCTACGAGAAAAGCAATGGCGGAGGCGGCGGTGGCGGCGACAATCCGCATTATGATGTAGATATTACAGGCGATATTTCGCAATACTTTATCGATAAAGGATACGTAGGCCCAAGTTGCGATGCGCTACCTGGCGAAGAAGTTACTAACGGTGCATATTTTACAGGCGTATATCCTAATTTGTTTGTAAAATATTTGGGTAAGACGCAAGAACAAGTTGACCAAAAGATGCAACAGATGTGGACTCACTTTTTTACCGTAAATGGTCAAAATACCGTGTATTATGAGGTTGGAAACGATATGGCATATATCTACGATACTGGTAATCAGGATGTTCGTACCGAAGGTATGTCGTATGGCTTGATGATATGTTTGCAAATGGGTGACCAAGAAAAATTCGATAAAATCTGGCGATGGGCAAAGACATATATGCAATATCCCCAAGGTCATCAAAAGGCAGGTCTTTTTGGTTGGCAATGTCATACTGATGGCTCTTTCATAACATCAAATGGACAAGACCCATCTTGTGCTCCTGATGGTGAAATGTATTTCTTGACCGCATTGTGGTTTGCTTCGCACCGCTGGGGCAACGATGGTGCCATTAATTATGAAGAGGAAGCTCAATATCTTGCAAAAGCCATATTGAATAAATCTGGTAGATCAAACGGACAAATCTGCCCGATATTCAATTTCAGTAACCATATTGTAACATTTGGTGAAACATCATATAGTTTTACAGACCCATCGTACAATCTGCCAGGATTTTTGGAATTGTGGGCTCGTTGGTCTGACACCAATAAGGATTTCTGGGCACAAACGCCTGCCGCTGCTCGTGGTTTATTGCAGAATGCATGCCACTCGACAACTGGTTTGTTCCCTGATTATTCTGAGTTTGATGGAACTCCATATAGACCAGATTGGGCAGGTTATGATACCAGACAATATAAATATGACGCCAGTCGTTCTGCAATGAACGTCGGTATGGATTACAACTGGTTTGCCTCGGATGATCAACAACCGATTATGATGGCACGTTTGTTGAACTTCTTCAAAAATGATAATTTCCAGCATGGTTATTTCAACGTGGACGGGTCTGGTGCAGATGGAAATTATAATGAGGCGATGCGAGGTTCCAATGGAGTTGCGTGTTTTGCGTTGCAAAACAATGATGCCCTGGCTAAAAGCGTGCTACAAAAAATGTGGGACACAAATCTTCCGACGGGTCAATGGCGCTATTATAATGGTATGGTGTATTACTTGTCGATGCTCCACGCTTCGGGCTATTTCAAGATTTACAAACCTTGTCCAGAAGTCATTGAGGAAAATCTTTCTGGTCCTGCGCCAATAGAATTTAATGGCGAGGAATATTCAAAAGATACTACGTTCAAGACTTTGATTGATTGCAAGATTTATGATGTGACAATTACAATCGAGGCAAGTTCAAATTACACGGTGACATTTGTTGATTACAATGACGAAGTTCTTAAAACGGAAGAAGTTGCAGCAGGAGAATCGGCAACGGCACCAACCGAACCAACTCGCGAAGGTTACGATTTTGCTGGGTGGGACACCGATTTCAGCAACGTGACCTCGAATTTGACCGTGAAAGCTACCTATACCGAAAAAGAGAAAGCCGACTACACGGCGTTGAATGCCGCAATAGCACAGGCAGAAGCTTTGACCGAAGACGATTATACAGCGGCAACGTGGTCGGCATTGCAGACGGCATTGACAGCTGCAAATGCAATTGACAAGAATTTGTATGCCGATGACCAGGCAACGGTCGATGCGGCAACAGAAGCATTGACTGCGGCTATCGAGGCGTTGGCTGAAGTGACATTTACTGTGACCTTCGTTGATTGGGACGATACTCCTATCGGCGATGTTCAAATAATCAAGAAAGGTGGTGCTGCTCAAGCTCCTGCAAATCCAACACGTGAAGGTTATACGTTTATTGGTTGGGATACGGAATTTACAAACGTGACTTCGGATTTGACGGTAAAGGCAACGTATAATAAGAAAGATGCTGGCTCGAAATACGAAGCTGAAAATGCACAAAATAATAATACACAGACCGTTACCAATGCAAATGCTTCGGGTGGCAAATATGTAAGAATGAACGAGGGCTCACTTACGTTTACGGTAAATGTTGAGTCTGCCGGTATGTACACCGCTAAATTTGCCTATTCGTTGACCGAAGATTACAAAGCACAATTCCTGTCGGTTAACGGCTCACAAGTCGGAACGGTCGGATTTAACAAATCTGGTTCGGCAAATCCGACGTTTGCAACTGTTGAGGCATGCGTAATGTTGAACGCAGGTTCCAATACAATTGCCCTTACAAAGTCGTGGGGCTATGTCGATATTGACTATCTTGAAATTTCTGAATATGAAAGAACGCAGTTCAACATTGACGAAGCACTTGTTACGCCGAATCCACAGCCCGCAACGGTTGAGGTATATGAGTTCTTGAAAGATAACTTCGGCAAAAAAACTATCAGTGGTGTTATGACACTTGATTTGCTTGAAAACAACAATATATTGCCATTAGCAAGTCAGACTGAAGTTTCGTATATCAATTCAAAAACGGGTAAAACTCCTGCACTTGTCGGATTTGACTTTATGCACAGCACTGGTAAAAATTCTACTAACGACTGGCAACAATTATATACACAAGCGGCTATTGCAATGGCGGAAGAGTTGTGGAACGCTGGTGGTATTCCAACATTCTCTTGGCACTGGAGAGACCCGAACCAAAACGGCGACAGTTTCAACACAAGCGAAACGTCATTTGACCTTACAAAAGCATTCTCAAATTCTTCATATACACAGTGGAACACCAATTCTACCGAGTATAAGAATATGATAAAGGATATTGACATCATTGCTGGGTATTTGGAAGAATTGCAATGTGCCGGTGTCACAATTTTGTGGCGTCCAATTCACGAAGCAAGCGGAAAATGGTTCTGGTGGGGTGCCAAAGGTGCTGAACCATACAAACAATTGTATAAATTGTTGTTCGACCGTTTGGTTAACTACCATCAAATACACAACTTGATTTGGGTTTGGAACTCCGACGGAACCGATGCCGATTGGTATCCAGGAGATGAATATGTAGATGTGGTAGGCCGTGATTTTTATTATGGCGATGGTTCTACATACAACCATTCTTCGTTAGTAACTGACTTCGAAGCTCTTGCAAAACAAACGAATGGAAAGAAATTGATTACTTTGGCTGAAAACGGCGCAGTTCCTTATCCAGAAAATATGGATAATGACGATGCTATGTGGTCATGGTTTATGCCGTGGTATGGCGATTATGTAACATCAAGCAATCATAATACAGCATCGGATTGGAATACAATAATGAACGATTCCCGCGTAATTACTCTGAGCGATATGGGTGGTTGGGATAATCGCACGAAGATTTATGATACGACTACGGTAGGAACGTTGTATGCTAAGAACGGATTTTCTGTAACTCCGTCTGTCGAAGGAGATTCTGAACAAGAAATTACGGTAACTTCATCGCATAACTGCGATAGCGTTGTGGTATTGTACTTACACGCTGATGCTGCTGCAATTGTAACGTACACAGTGACATTCGTCGATTATGATGGTACAACACTGAAAACAGAGGAAGTTGAATCGGGTAAGTATGCTACGTCTCCAACAACTCCTACAAGAGAAAATTATACGTTCAAAGAATGGGATACTGATTTCTCAAATGTTACATCGGACTTGACTGTAACCGCTGTTTATACAGAAAATGGCAAGGCAGACTACACAGCCTTGAATGCAGCAATCGAGCTTGCTGAAGGTAAGACAGAAAGTGATTTCACCGAAGATTCTTGGTCTGCATTGCAAACAGCCTTGACGGCAGCAAAAGCAGTAGATAAAGATTTGTATGCTGAAAGTCAGTCTGTAGTAGATGCTGCAACCGAGGCGTTGACATCGGCAATTGACGCATTGGTAGAAAAAACGTTCACTGTAACGTTCCTCGACAAAGATGGAAACGAATTGAAGCAACAGACGGTGAAGAAAGGCGAGTCAGCGACGGCTCCTGAAGCACCAGAACTTGAAGGCTTTA